>NZ_JBEYCF010000050.1:0-57654 GCF_040632605.1 Streptomyces sp. NPDC019224
GCCTGGGGAGTACGGCCGCAAGGCTAAAACTCAAAGGAATTGACGGGGGCCCGCACAAGCAGCGGAGCATGTGGCTTAATTCGACGCAACGCGAAACGACGCGGCTACTTCAGGCCGAACGCCCGGATGACGTCCTGGGTGACCGTCAGGCCGTCCGGGCCCTCGGCGGTGGCCCGCAACGACACCCAGCCGCCCCGGTGGCGCGGGGTGGAGAGGGTCGTGCTCCACTTCCCGTCGCCCGACCGCTTCAGCGTGGCCGGCTGCCACGACTTGCCGTCGTCGTACGACACCTGGAGCGTGGCCCCGGTCGCGGTGACGCCGCTGGTGTAGCTGGACGAGCTGAGCCCCAGCGGCACCCGGCTGCCCGCGCGGACCTGTCCGCGCAGGTCGGTGTCGACGTCGTAGCCGAGGTCGAGGAGCGGGATCTCCTGCTTCGGCGTACCCCGCGGCGGCGCCCCCGAGCGGAACGTCCAGGTGGTGTCCGTGGCCGTGGACCCGGCCCAGGTGCCGTTGTCACGGTCCGCCTTCAGCGTGAGCGTGTACTCCTGCTCGGCGGTCGGCAGCGCGCTGGAGTAGCCCGCGTAGGCGCCGGTGCCCAACGACTTCTCGCCGCTGCGCAGTTCGGAGGCCGCGCTGCCGCCGGGCGACCGCGCGATGTGGCCGTCGGAGCCGCCGGACCAGGCGGGCACGCTCCAGGAGATCCCGTTGCTGGTGCGGCTGGGCCGCCACAGGCCCTCGCCGAACCGGGGCGCGTTCACGGGCTTGAACCAGTCGGACGGGTAGCGCTTGCCGGCCGTGTACGTCTGCCCCGGCGCGACCTCCAGGACGGAGTCGGCGCCGAGGGAACTCAGGGTGAACCGGTGATCCTCGTCCCACTTTCCGAGCCCGGCGGGCGCCGGAGTGACGTAGTCGGTACGGATGGCCGGGTAGCCCTCCTTCTGCGTACCGCCGACGCCCTCCCCCCAGGTGGGCGTGAAGAGACGGTGGCCGGTCCCCTCCCGCGTGCCCGCCTCCTTGCGGAGCGCGTAGAACGAGGTGTCCAGGCGCGCCAGCCGGTCGTGGCCGGGGGAGTAGACCAGGTCGTGGTCCGGGATGGAACCCTTCTGGTACTGGAGGAGGTCGTACTGGTAGTCCGGGTAGCGGTGTTCGGTGAGGTTCAGGATGCCGAAGCCGGTCCTCGCCTCCTTGATCAGGCGCGCTCCGTCCGCGCTGCCCGTACTGGCCAGCGACAGACCGTGGTTGTCACCGAACGTCTCGTACAGCCGGCCCGGCTGGTCGCCGACGGTGATCAGCATGGCGGCGCCGGCGTCCGCGGCGGCCTGCGCGCGCCCGGCGGGGCTCGACGTGCCGCGGTCGACGACGACCGCCTTGCCCTTCGCGTTCAGACGGGCGTAGTCGGCCGGGGTGCCGGCGCCCGCGTAGACGGTCCGGAGGATCCGGTGACCGTCGTGGTACGCGGTGCCGTTCTGCCCGGTGAGTTCGACGGTGCGGCCGGTGCCGGTGGCCGCGTCGAGGAACTTCTGCCTCAGCTGCCAGTGCACCAGGAGGTCCTGGACGCCGTCCTCGGTCTGCGGGGTGGGCGATACGTACAGCTCCGTGTACGCCTTGTCCAGGACGAACGCCGAGCCGAGGGCGCCACCGCCGGCGAGGCTGCGCCGGTACTGGACGACCGTCTGGGCGGTCTCCGTCTCACGCGGTGTGGTGACGCGCACCCGGCTGGCCTCGGTGGCGTCGAGGCGGGCCGTCGCTTTCTCGTGACCGGGGCCCACGGCGATGTCCGGTGCGACGAGCATGGCCATGCCGAGGTCGCCCGGGTCGTCCCCGTTCACGTCCAGGAAGCCGAACGCGGTGTAGCTGCGCGGGGGCAGGCGCAGCGTGGTGCTCCCGTACACCGCGACGAAGCCGGGCGCCGCGTTACCGGGATAGGTCAGGGCGACCGTGCCGGTGGCGGGCTTCCCGTCCCGGTCGGTCAGTTCGATCGTGTAGTCGTACGCCTCCGGCTCCTTGAACAGGGCGTAGGCGGTGTGGGCCGCGGTCTTTCCGGTCGCCCGGTCCGTCGCGGTGACCTGGCCGGACAGCGCGGTCGCCGCCGTGGACGGGGGCAGGCCCGTCGGGTCGAGCCGCACCGTCACCTGCGCGCTGCCGCCCGCCGGGACGGTCACCGAGGCGTCGGAGAGCGACACCGTCGAGCCGGTGGTGTCGGTGCTCAGGTCCAGGGTGACGTCGGCGCTGCCGGTGTTGCGGTACGTGAGGGTGCGGTCGACCGGCCCCGCGTCCGCGTTGGGCCACTTGAAGGCCGCGGCCGGCACGGAGCCGGGGGCCTCGATGGTGGACTCCAGCGCCGCCGTCACGTCCATGCGCCCGGCACCCTGCTGATACGGCGTCAGCCTGCTGAGCTTCTTCGACGACGTCATCAGCGCGTTCTTGATCCGGTCCGCGTCCCAGTCCGGATGCGCCTGGTGCAGGATCGCGGCCCCGCCCGCCACGTGCGGGGTGGCCATCGACGTACCGCTCATCGACTGGTACATCGGGGCGCCGTCCGCCGGGTGGGCGGCCGCCGCGCGGATGGAGACGCCCGGCGCGGAGATGTCCGGCTTGAGGGCGTAGGAGTGCGCGACGGGTCCCTGGCTGGAGAAGGCCGCCCGGGAATCGCGCTGGTCGACCGCCCCCACCGTCAGCGCGGAGGCCGCGGCGCCGGGCGAACCGATCGAGCCCGGCGTGTAGTTGTTGCCGGCGGCGACCACGAACAGCGGGCCGCCGTCGGCCGAGAGCCGGTCGACGGCCAGCGAGAGCGGGTCGGTGCCGTCGGACGAGGCGCTGCTGCCCAGGCTCATCGACACCACGTCGACGCCCTGCTCCCGGGCCCACTCCATCCCCGCGAGGATGCCCGACTGGGAACCGTCGCCCGTGTCGGACAGCACCTTGCCGATGTAGAGCTTCGCGCCCGGCGCGACCCCCTTCTCCTTGCCGTCGGACGCCGCACCCGACCCCGCGATCGTGGAGGCCACATGCGTGCCGTGCCCGTGCCGGTCGTCGGCGGTCTCGCCCGGTACGAAACTCTTCTCGGCGACGACCGCGTCCTTCAGGTCCGGGTGGGTGGCGTCGACCCCCGTGTCGAGGACGGCCACCTTGCTGCCGGTCCCGTCGAGCCCCTTCGCCCACGCCTCGGGCGCGCGCACCTGCGCGACCGAGTCGCTGAGCGCCACCTCCACCTTGCCGTCGAGCCACAGCTTGCCGATGCCGCTGTCCGCGGCGAACCCGCGCGTCTTCGCCCCGGCCGCCGGAGCGATGTCCTTCCAGAACGCGCGGGCGTGCCCGGCGTCGGCCTTCATCGCCGTGGCGTCGGCCCTGTCGAACTTCCGCACCCGCGAGGCCCCTGCCGGGGCGGCGGGCGCCTCGGCACTACGCCCGTTCGGCGCGCCGGCGATCACGGGTATGCCGCCGGAGCGGGCGTCGTCGTAGCCCATGGCCACCAGACCGGTGACGTTGAACAGTTCGGCGTCCAGCTTCCCCGAGGCGATGAGCCCCATCGCCTCGGTGGGGATCACATAGGTGTGGTGGCCGTAGCTCTGTACGCTCACCCCGCCGTGGGCGCCCGGAGCACGGTCGACGGTGACGTCGTCCTGATCGCCGGGCCGGTCCGTGTAATGGACCACGTCACCGGTGATGAGCGTGATGTCGTGGGCCGCCTGTCCGGCCGGAGCGGGGGCCGCCGCCGCGCCCGTCACCGTGCCGGACGTGCTGTCCGCGGCGGCCGGCGGCGTGACCAGCAGCGCACCGCCGAGCGCCAGCGCGGTGGCGGTCGCCGCGGGGAGATACCGAAGTCTGGGTCTTGATCGTGTCATGGAGGGGGTCTGCGCCCCCGCGAGCCCCGCCAACCGCGGTCCCGGTGGCGGGACTGCGTCATGACGTGAGCTCGTCAGCGGTGCGGAGGGAGGGGGCCGGGCACCGGCCCCCTCCCTCCGGTCAGCCCGCCAGTTCCGCCAGCACCGCGTCCGTGAACGGCGGCCACGCCTCGATGGCCCACGGGCCGAAGGCCCGGTCGGCGAGGGCGACGCAGGCCGCGCCCGCCGCCGGGTCGATCCACAGGAAGGTGCCCGACTGACCGAAGTGGCCGAACGTCGCGGGGGAGGACGAGGCGCCGGTCCAGTGCGGGGACTTGGCGTCGCGGATCTCGAAGCCGAGGCCCCAGTCGTTGGGGTTCTGGTGGCCGTAACCGGGCAGGACGCCCTTCAGGCCGGGGTGGACGACGCTCTGCGCGGCGAGGACCGTGCGCGGGTCGAGGAGGCGGGGGGCCTGCACCTCGGCGGCGAAGCGCACGAGGTCGTCGACCGTCGAGACGCCGTCCTTGGCGGGGGAGCCGTCCAGGGTGGTGGCGGTCATCCCGAGGGGTTCCAGGACCGCCTGCCGGACGTATTCCGGGAACGGGATGTCGGTGGCCTTGGCGATGTGGTCGCCCAGGACCTCGAAGCCGGCGTTGGAGTAGAGGCGCCGGCTGCCGGCCGGGGCCGTCACCCGGTGCTCGTCGAAGGCGAGGCCGCTGGTGTGGGCGAGGAGGTGGCGCACGGTCGAACCCTCCGGCCCCGCCGGTTCGTCCAGTTCGACCGCCCCTTCCTCGTACGCCACCAGCGCCGCGTAGGCGGCGAGCGGTTTGGTGACGGAAGCGAGGGGGAAGCGGTGCGCGGTCGGGCCGTGCGTACCGGCGACCGTGCCGTCCGCTCGTACGACGGCCGCCGCCGCGGTGGGGACGGGCCAGTTCTCGATCATCGCCAGGCTCTGCATGCGTACGAGAGTAGGTTCCGGGTGCCGTCCGCCGAAACCCGCACCCCGCCCTGCTTGCTTCGAGTGCACTCCAACGTCATAGCGTGGAGGCATGACGGTGACGGAGACCAGTTCGACCCGGACCGATATCTGCGCGGCCGCCCCCTCGGCGCATCCGCGCCCCGAGGGGCAGGACCGGTACACGATCAGCGAGGTGGCCGCGTTCACCGGCCTGAGCGCCCACACGCTGCGCTGGTACGAGCGGATCGGCCTCATGCCGCACGTGGACCGCTCGCACACCGGTCAGCGCCGCTTCAGCAACCGGGACCTGGACTGGCTCGCCTTCGTCACCAAGCTGCGGCTGACCGGGATGCCGGTCGCCCACATGGTCCGGTACGCGGAACTCGTACGTGAGGGCGACCACACCTTCGAGGAACGGCAGGAACTGCTGGAGGCGACCCGCCGCGACGTGAGGGCGCGGATAGCGGAGCTCCAGGACACCCTGGCCGTGCTGGACTACAAGATCGACTTCTATGCGGGCGCCCGAGAGGCGCCGGAAGGGCCCAGTGCCTGATGACTGACAACAAGATCGCCACGGTGGAGCTCGGCAGGGGCGGACCGCAGGTCGGGGTCCAGGGCCTCGGGTGCATGGGCATCAGCGAGTTCTACGGAGACACCGACGAGGTTTCGGCCCGCGAGACGCTGGAAACGGCGCTCACGGCGGGCGTCACCCTCTTCGACACCGCCGACATCTACGGCAGCGGCGCCAACGAGACGTTCCTCGCGCCGTTCGTCGGGGCGCACCGCGACGAGATCATCCTCGCCACCAAGTTCGGCATCGAGCGGCGCGACGAGGACCCGGACTACCGGGGCGTGAACAACCGCCCCGAGTACATCCGCAAGGCCGTCGAGGCGAGCCTGCGCCGGCTGGGAACCGACGTGATCGACCTCTACTACATGCACCGCCACGACCCCGCCGTCCCGTTCGCCGATTCCGTCGGAGCCATGGCCGAGCTGGTGAAGGAGGGCAAGGTCAAGCAGCTCGGGCTCAGCGAGGTCACCGGCGCCGAACTGCGCCAGGCGCACGCCGTGCACCCGATCGCCGCCCTCCAGTCCGAGTGGTCCCTCTTCAGCCGGGACGTCGAGCACAGCGCGGTGGCCGCCGCGGCCGAGCTGGGCGTGGCGCTCGTGCCGTACTCCCCGCTGGGCCGCGGCTTCCTCACCGGGTCCTTCGCGGACGCCGGCAAGGACCTGGCCCCGGGCGACTTCCGCGCCTCGCAGCCCCGCATGACCGGCGAGAACGCGAAGACCAACGCGGCTCTCCTGGAGCCCGTCCACAAGATCGCTGCCGCGCACGGGGCGAGCGCCGGGCAGGTCGCGCTCGCCTGGGTGCAGCAGCGCGCCCGGGTCCACGGCCTCACCGTCGTCCCGATCCCGGGCACCCGCAAGAGCCACCGCCTCCTGGAGAACACGGGCGCGACCCGCCTCACGCTCACCGACGAGGAGCTGGCCCTGCTCGAACCGATCGCCGGCCGGGTCGCGGGCGACCGCTACCAGGACATGAGCCTGACCTCCCTCGCGCGCGAGTAGCGGCGGGTAGCGTCCGCACGAGGAAGCGACAGAGGAGGAACCGGCATGGCGATCCAGCGGATGGACAACGTCGGCATCGTCGTCGAGGACCTGGACGCCGCCGTCGCGTTCTTCGCGGAACTCGGGATGGAGCTGGAGGGCAGGGGTGAGGTCCAGGGCCCCTTCGCCGACCAGTGCACCGGCCTCGACGGCGTCCACTGCGAGATCGCCATGCTCCGGACCCCGGACGGGCACAGCCGCCTGGAGCTGGCGAAGTACCGCAGCCCCGCCCTGATCGACGCCCCGCGCGACCGGCCGCACAACGTGCTGGGCACGCACCGCGTCATGTTCGCCGTCGACGACATCGAGGACACCGTCGCCCGGCTGCGCCCCCTCGGCGGCGAACTCGTCGGCTCCATCGCCCGGTTCGAGGACAGCTACCTCCTCTGCTATCTGCGCGGCCCGGACGGCGTCATCGTCGGTTTGGCGGAGCGGCTGGGCGGGAACGGCTAGGACGCGTACGGGCCCTCGGCGTCACCGCCGGGCGCCGAAATCCGGCGCCGCGGGGGGCGGCGCCGTGGCCGAGCCCGGCGAACTCGAGGCGCGGGACCCCGCCGATCCGGGCACACCCAGGAGCCGGCTGCCGGGTGATGCCCGGCTGGCGGGTGGGCCGGGGGATCAGGCTCCGGTCACGCGCTGCCGGGCACGACGAGCCCCGCCTCGTACGCGAAGATCACCGCCTGCGCCCGGTCCCGCAGGGAGAGCTTCGCCAGGACGCGCCCGATGTGTGTCTTCACCGTCTGCTCGGCGAGCACCAGGCGCCCGGCGATCTCCTGGTTCGACAGGCCGCGCGCGATCAGCTCCAGGACCTCCGTCTCGCGCGGGGTCAGCCCGTTCAGCCGCAGCGCGGCCCCGCCCCGGGCCGCCACGGCCGGCTGCTGCCTGGTGAAGTCGGCGATCAGACGGCGCGTCACGGACGGCGCGAGCAGCGCGTCGCCCGCCGCCACCACCCGTACCGCCGCGATCAGGTCCGCCGGGGGCGCGTCCTTCAGCAGGAAGCCGGACGCCCCGGCCCGCAGCGCCTCGTACACGTAGTCGTCCACGTCGAACGTGGTCAGCATCAGCACCCTGGGCACATGGACCACGCCCGGCGAGGGGGCGAGGAGTTCGCGGGCCGCCGCCAGGCCGTCCATCTCCGGCATCCGGACGTCCATCAGGACCACGTCCGGATGGACGCGGCGGCTGACGTCGACGCCCTGGCGCCCGTCCGGCGCCTCACCGACCACGTCGATGTCCGCCTGCGCCGCCAGCAGGGCCGCGAAACCCGCCCGCACCATGGCCTGGTCGTCGACGATGATCACACGGATGGTCACGGTTCCTCCGGACTCAGGGGGCGTCGGCGGGCCCGGGCGGGGACAGCGGCAGCCGCGCGGCGACCCGGAATCCCCCGTCCGGCAGCGGCCCGGTGTCCAGCGAGCCGCCGGTCAACCGTACGCGCTCACGCATCCCGACCAGACCGTGCCCCGTTCCCGCCGTCTCCAGCGGCGAAACCGGCTGCCCCGGTGGGTCGTTGACGACCAGCACCGTCACATGCGCCCCGTCCGATGCGACCGAGACCCGGGTCCGGGCGCCGGGCGCGTGCCGGACCGCATTGGCCAGTGCCTCCTGCACGATCCGGTACGCCGACAGGTCCACGGCCGGAGGCACGCCGTCCAGACCGGCGGCCAGAGACAGTTCGGCCGGCAGCCCCGCCCGTACCGTCGTCTCCACCAGCTGCTGCAAGCGGCCGATCCCCGGCTGGGGGGACCGCTCACCCTCCGTGCCGTCACCGCGCAGCACCACGAGCAGCCGCCGCATCTCGGCCAGCGACTCCCGCGCGCTCGCGGCGATCGTCCCGAACTCCTCACGGGCCTCGTCCGACAACTCCGGGAGCCGGTAGGGCGCGGAGTCCGCCTGGACGGTGATCACGGACATGTGGTGGGCGACCACGTCGTGCAGCTCGCGGGCGATCCTGGCCCGCTCCTCCAGCAGCGTCCGCCGGGTGCGTTCCGCCGCGCTGACGGTCTCCTGCTCGGCGAGCCGGCGCTGCGCGACGCGCCGCTCCCGTACCGCAGCGCCGATCACCAGCACCACGGCCCCGGCCAGGGGAAGGAGCAGCACGCCGCCGTTGCCGCGGTCGGGGCGGACCAGATGGAGGACGAGGCTCGCCGCACCGGTCGCCAGCCAGACGGTGACGAGGGTGCGGCGGGGCTCGCGCAGGGCCAGCGCGAGGAGCAGGAAGAGGCAGGCGATGAGTGCTGACGGCTGCCACGGCCATGCGGCGTCCTGGCGGGCCGGCTCCCCCAGGAGCACCAGCGCGCCCGCGATGTCGGCGGGGAAGGCGATCCCCCAGGCCCACAGCGGCCGGCGCGCCAGCATCAGCAGGGGCCCGGCCTGCGCGACGGCGAGGGCGGTGGCGACCGCGCCGCCAAGACCGTACCGACCGAGGAGATCGGCCAGGGTGACGGGGAGGAGGAGGGCGGTCGAGGTGAGGGCGGCGGCGTACGGCAGGAACCTCGTCCACCGCCGTGAACCGGGGGTGTGCGCGGAGACGGGAGCGGGTATCGGCTCGGTCATCGCGGGCGGCTACAGCTCGGCGAGGAGCTGCGTCTTCTTGGCGCTGAACTCCTCGTCGGTCACCAGACCCGCCCGGTGCAGCTCCCCGAGGTGGTGGATGCGTTCCGCGATGTCCGCCGGATCGCGCCGGGCGGCGGCCGTGAGGGGAGGGGCGGCCGGGGCCGCGGACTGCTTCCTGCGTACGGATTCCAGGACGGCGGCCGCGAAGGGCAGCGACTCGTGGACCGGGCCGTAGCCGAGCCCGAAGATCACCGCCGCGGGGTCCTGGTCGGCCCGGGCGGGCCGGGGTGTCACCGGCTGGACGCCCGTGGCCGTCCCGGTCCGCGGCCCCGCGCCGGCCGCGGGGGCGGCGAGCACGTCCGATGCCGGGACCACGGTTTCCGACCCCTTGGGCAGCAGCCGCAGATAGCCCTCCAGGCCCTCCGGCGAACGCCATTCGACCCCGCACAGGTCCGTGACCGGGAACGTCTGGTCGCCCGCCTTCCACTTCTCCGATGAGGCGCCCGTCCAGAACCAGCGGAAGGAGATCCGTTCGCCGTCGAAGCCGGCCCGGCCGTCGTACGCCTTGAACTGCATCGGCGCCCGGGGGGCGGCCACCAGGAAACGGTCGGCGGGCTCGCCCGCGTCCGCCCCGAGACAGGCCCGCAGCTCGTCCGCGTAGTACTCGGCGAGGGTCTCGCGGGCGGCGGGGAGCACCAGGCGGTACGGGTCGCAGGCATCCTTCAGCTGCCCGGCGGCGGCCTCCAGGAGCGGGTCGGCACCGGGGCGCGGGACCGCGCGCAGCACCACCGTGCCCCGCTTGCCCGGGGTCAGCGTCACCGATGACAGCGCCGCGTGCGGGACGCGGCGCTCGCGGAGGCTCTGGAGGAGTCTCGGCGTGCGGATACCCCGTCCGTAGCGGATGAGCACGGAGTCGGCGTCGAACTCCCAGGTGGCATGAATACCGGCCAGCACATCACCCATGTGCCTCATCGTATGCGGCACTTGCCCGCCCCGTCCCCTCTCGGAGCCCACCGCGTCCCAGGACCGGGCGCGGTGCCTCTACGCGCGTCAGGCTGACGCGTTGGCATACACCCCGCCGTTGCAGGTGCTGTCGGTCCGGGCGCAGGTCACCGAGGCGTAAGCGCCCACGCCGATCGCGGCGAAGTTGTCGAGGCTCTCGGTGCCCGGCTCGAAATAGCCGCTGTGGCCGACCGCGCCCTCCGCCGAGACGATCCGGGCGCCGAAGTCGTGGTCCACCGGATCGGCGCCGTGGCCCAGGCCCCCGAACTCCAGGTTCGGCACGTCCTCGATCCAGTCGCCGCTGTCCCGCATCGCCCACACATGCGCCCTGGTGCGCAGCTGACCGGCGTTGTCGGCCCGCATGCCGGGGCTGCCGGCCACCGCGATGTCCTCCACCCGGCCGGGCAGCCTGCTCGCGGCGACCCCGCACAGCACGGAGCCGTAGCTGTGGCAGAACAGCGAGACGGGCGCGGGGCCCGGGAGCGCCCGGACGAGCGCGTCGAGCCGGACCGCCCCGCGCTCGGCGAGGTTGCCCAGGGCGGCGTCCATCCCGATCCCGGCGGGTGTGGTGTAGTCGGCCCAGGCGATCACGGCGGTGCGCACCGAGGGGCGCGCGGCGCGCTCGGCGGCGTACAGCGACTTGGCCATGCCGACGGGCGCGGCGTTGGTCTTGGCGCCGGTGCGTTCCAGCGTCAGGAGATTCGTGTCGACGCCGGGCACCACGAGCGAGATGCGCCGGGCCCGGTCGAGATCGCCGAACACCTCGGCGGCCAGCCCGCGCCCCGACGGGTCGAACGCCAGGAAGTGCCGGTCCTTCGCGAGCATCGAGCGGAAGCGGTCCAGGCGGTGCTGCGCCTCGGCGCGGCCGGTGGCGGAGAGCCTGGTGTCGTGGACGCGCTTGCGTTCGACCGCGCTCGCCTGCCCGATCGCCCGTCGGTTCGCCCGGTAACGGGCGGTGACCGGGGCGCCGTTGAGGTTGCCCACGACGAGCGGGTGCCTGTCGGCGAGCTGCGCGCGCTGCGCCGCGGTCAGCGTGGCGAAGAAACGCGCCACCTTGTACGGCGGGGAGTCGGCGTCCGGCAGCGGCTGTCCCGCTATCGATCCCTTCGCCCAGGAGGCGAGCGCGAGCGCGCGGGAGTCGGTGGAACGCTGGTGGCGCACGGCGGTCCAGCCGGTGGTCGCGAGCATCACGAAGACGACCGCCAGGGCGAGCAGGGCGCGCCAGGCGGTGAGCGTGGGGGAGGAATCGAAGGAAGTCACTCCGGACCACCCTAGGAGACACGGGTGGCCGGTTTACGGCCAGGGTGACGCACATCACCCGACTGTGCGGAAGGACACGGCGGTTGTCTCACGCTGGGTGCGGCCGTGCGACACGCTCCGCGCGCCCCCGCCCGCCG
Source organism: Streptomyces sp. NPDC019224 (assembly GCF_040632605.1). NCBI lineage: Bacteria > Bacillati > Actinomycetota > Actinomycetes > Kitasatosporales > Streptomycetaceae > Streptomyces > Streptomyces sp. NPDC019224. Next base: position 11,346 of record NZ_JBEYCF010000050.1, read on the forward strand.
CGCTCACGCGCTGCTCACGGCGGGTGTCCCTTCGTCGATCGCGGTCGTGCCGCTTGCGGCGTGTGTCTCGACGCCGATCACGGCTGTACCGCTTGCGGCGTGTGCCAGGTTTCGGAGAGGGCCGGGGTGAGCGCGTCGAGGTACGTCTCGGTCAGGGACCGGAGCGATTCCATGCCGGTGTCCCTTCCCTGGCCCCACAGTTGGCCGGCCGCCCGCATCACCCCGGAGAACGCGGCGACGGCGACCCGGGGTCGCGGGTCACGGGCCATGTCCAGGCCCTCGCGCCCGGCGATCAGTGCGGCGATCTGGTTCTCCAGATCGATGCTGCGGCGCAGGTGGGCGGCGAGCAGTGACGGTGTCGATTCGATCATCCGGTAGGCCCGCATGTGGAGTTCGACCGGGATGATCGCCTCGACGGTCTCTCCGATACTGTTCCAGGCGCACAGCACGGCGCGGCGCATCGCCTCGAACGGGGCCTCGCCCGCGGGTCGTTGGCGCAGTTCGGAGAGGAAGTGCGACTCCACCATGTCCTGCACGGCGAAGACGACCGCCTCCTTGCCCGCGAAGTAGCGGAAGAAGGTGCGCTGGGAGACCTCGACCGCGTCGGTGATCTCGTCGACGGTGGTCTCCTCGTACCCGTGGGTGGTGAAGAGCTCGAGGGCGGCGACGAGCAGCGCGTCGCGGGTGCGCCGCTTCTTGCGCTCGCGCAGCCCGGTCGGGAGAGCCGCGGACGGCTGCCCTTCGGTCACTGAACTGGTCCTCTTTTCCCTGCTTTGTCCAGCTCAGCTTACCTGTGAGCTACGTGACAGTTACCGACTAGTGAAATGGTTTGTCAACTGTCAGTGGCTGACACTAATCTCACGCGTATGACTAGTCAGACCACCGTCGAAAAGGCTCCGCGGAACCCTCGGGACCCGGTCGGTCCCGCACCTGCCAAGGGGCTGCGCGGCCACCCCTGGCTGACGCTGTTCTCCGTGGCCATCGGCGTGATGATGGTCGCGCTCGACGGCACGATCGTCGCGATCGCCAACCCCGCCATCCAGCAGGACCTCGGCGCCTCGCTCGCCGACGTCCAGTGGATCACCAACGGCTACATGCTCGCCCTCGCGGTCTCCCTGATCACCGCGGGCAAGCTCGGTGACCGCTTCGGTCACCGCCAGACCTTCCTCATCGGTGTCGTCGGCTTCGCGGCCGCGTCCGGGGCCATCGGCCTCTCCGACAGCGTCGCCCTCGTGATCACCTTCCGGGTGCTCCAGGGCCTCTTCGGCGCGCTGCTCATGCCGGCCGCGCTCGGGCTGCTGCGCGCCACCTTCCCGGCCGAGAAGCTGAACATGGCGATCGGTATCTGGGGCATGGTGATCGGCGCCTCGACCGCGGGCGGCCCGATCCTCGGCGGTGTGCTCGTCGAGCACGTCAGCTGGCAGTCCGTCTTCTTCATCAACGTGCCGGTCGGCATCCTCGCCCTGGTGCTCGGCGTGCTGATCCTCAAGGACCACCGCGCCGAGAACGCCCCGCGCTCCTTCGACGTCGCCGGCATCGTGCTGCTGTCCGGGGCGATGTTCTGCCTGATCTGGGCGCTCATCAAGGGCTCCGAGTGGGGCTGGGGCGACATCCAGACGATCGGCTTCCTGGTCGGCGCGGTCGTCCTGTTCCTGGCCTTCGCGCTGGTCGAGCAGCGCGTGAAGGAACCGCTGGTCCCGCTGGCGATGTTCCGCTCCGTTCCGCTCTCCGCGGGCACGGTCCTGATGGTGCTGATGGCCTTCGCGTTCATGGGCGGCCTCTTCTTCGTCACCTTCTACCTGCAGAACGTGCACGGCATGAAGGCCGTCGACGCGGGCCTGCACCTGCTGCCGCTGACCGCGATGATGATCGTCGCCTCGCCGCTGGCGGGCGCCCTCATCACCAAGTTCGGCCCGCGTGTCCCGCTGGTGGGCGGCATGGTCTGCACCGCCGTCGCGTGCTTCGGCATGTCCCAGCTGGCCGTCGGCACGAGCACGCTCACCATGTCGGTCTGGTTCGCCCTGCTCGGCCTCGGCCTCGCCCCCGTCATGGTCGGCGCCACCGAGGTCATCGTCGGCAACGCCCCGATGGAGCTCTCCGGTGTCGCCGGTGGCCTCCAGCAGGCCGCCATGCAGGTCGGCGGCAGCCTCGGTACGGCGGTGCTCGGCGCGATCATGGCCTCGCGCGTCGACTCCGAGCTGCCCGGCAACTGGAAGGACGCCCAGCTGCCGCCGCTCACGCCCGAGCAGCTCGACCAGGCGTCCTCCGCCATCAAGGTCGGCATGCCGCCCGTCCCCAAGGACGCCCCGCCGGAGATCGCGGGCAAGATCGTGGGCGTCGCGCACGACACGTTCGTCTCCGGCATGAGCACCGCGTTCATGGTCGCCGGCATCGTCGCGGTGATCGCCGCCCTGGTCGCCACGCTGACCAAGCGCGGCGAGAACGCCGAGGCGGGCATGGGCGGCGGCCACATCTGACGGCCCCGTCACGCCGTTCGCGTCAACACGGCGCGTCCCACAGCCCCGCCGGAGCGATCCGGCGGGGCTGTCACCTGTCAGGGTGAACCCGGCCCCGAACACTTCCGGTTACGCTGCGTAACGGATCAGGGTGGTGGTGGAAGATCCACATCGGTGGACGCTCCACGTCAGCAGTTCCATCACCACGGGGGTTGATCTCGCATGCGCACGACCGTTGTCGCGGCCGCCCTGGCCGCCACCCTTCTGGCCGTCACGGCCCTGTTCTCGTCCCCGCCCGCCCGCGCCACCGCCGCGCCCGACCGGGTCGCCGCGTCCGTCGCCCGGACCGCCGCGCCCGACCGGCTCGGGGACTGCGGGAGCGGGCAGCTCTGCCTCTGGGCGAAGCCCGAGTTCACCGGGGCCCGGCAGACCCATGAGCTGTCCACCATCGACATCGAGAGCTGCGTGCCGCTGAAGACCGGCACCACTGCCCAGGCCCTCGCCAACCGCACCGGCCGGCCCGTCACCACCTACCAGTCCGCCGAATGCCAGGAGACCGGCGAGTTCGAGACATACCCGGGCGGCGGTACCTGGCTGCCACGCTCCCCGTACCAGGTACGCGCCTTCAAGGTCTGGGAGAACTGACCGGCCGGGACCCCAGGCCGGGACCGCCGGCCGGCGCCGGACACGCCGCGGGGCGGCGGCACCCTCCCGGGCCCCGCCGCCCCGCACCGGTCGCAGCGTTACGCGTCGCCGCCCGCGGCCCCCGGATCGGCCGAGGCCACGTCCAGCAGCTCGTAGCGGTCGACCGCCGTCTTCAGCGCCGACCGGTCGATCTTCCCGTCCTTCGCCAGCTCGGTGAGCACCGCGAGCACGATCGACGGCGCGTCGATGTGGAAGTACCGCCGCGCCGCGCCCCGCGTGTCCGCGAACCCGAACCCGTCCGCACCCAGCGACTGGTACGCACCGGGCACCCAGCGGGCGATCTGGTCCGGCACGGACCGCATCCAGTCCGACACCGCCACGAACGGCCCCTGCGCCCCGGACAGCTTCCGCGTCACGTACGGGACGCGCTGCTCCTCCTCCGGGTGCAGCAGGTTGTACCGCTCCACGTCCACGGCCTCGCGCCGCAGCTCGTTCCAGGAGGTCGCCGACCAGACATCCGCCTTCACGTTCCACTCGTCGGCGAGGATGCGCTGCGCCTCGACCGCCCACGGCACCGCCACGCCGGACGCCAGGATCTGGGCCGGGATCTCGCCCTTCTCGCCGCGGCTGTAGCGGTAGACGCCCTTCAGGATGCCCTCGACGTCCACGTCGGCGGGCTCCGCGGGGTGCTGGATCGGCTCGTTGTAGACGGTGAGGTAGTAGAAGACGTCCTCGCTGTTCTCGCCGTACATCCGGCGCAGCCCGTCCTGGACGATGTGCGCGATCTCGTACCCGAACGCCGGGTCGTAGGCCACACAGCCCGGGTTGGTCGAGGCCAGCAGCTGGGAGTGCCCGTCGGCGTGCTGGAGGCCCTCGCCGGTCAGCGTCGTACGGCCGGCGGTCGCGCCCAGCACGAAGCCGCGCGCGAGCTGGTCGGCCATCTGCCAGAACTGGTCACCGGTGCGCTGGAAGCCGAACATCGAGTAGAAGACGTACACCGGGATCAGCGGCTCGCCGTGCGTCGCGTACGCCGAGCCCGCGGCGATCAGCGAGGCCGTGCAGCCCGCCTCCGAGATGCCGTCGTGCAGCATCTGCCCGGTCGGCGACTCCTTGTACGCGAGCAGCAGATCGCGGTCCACCGACTCGTACTGCTGCCCCAGCGGGTTGTAGATCTTCGCGCTCGGGAAGAACGCGTCCATGCCGAAGGTGCGGTACTCGTCGGGTGCGATCAGCACGAAGCGCTTGCCGATCTCCTTGTCCCGCATGAGGTCCTTCAGGATGCGGACAAACGCCATGGTGGTGGCGATCGACTGCTGACCCGAACCCTTCTTCGCCGTCGCATACGTCTTGTCGGCGGGCAGCGGCAACGGCTTCGCGCGCACCACGCGGGTCGGGACGTAACCGCCCAGGCCCTTGCGGCGGTCGTGCATGTACTGGATCTCCTCCGAGTCGTGGCCCGGGTGGTAGTACGGCGGGTTGCCGTCCTCCAGCCGGGAGTCCGCGATCGGGATGTGCAGCCGGTCCCGGAACCGCTTCAGGTCCTCGGCGGTGAGCTTCTTCATCTGGTGGGTCGCGTTGCGCCCCTCGAAGTTCGGCCCGAGGGTCCAGCCCTTGACCGTCTGCGCCAGGATCACCGTCGGCTGGCCCTTGTGGGCCTTGGCCGCCGCGTACGCCGCGTACACCTTGCGGTGGTCGTGACCGCCGCGCCCCAGGTGCAGGATCTGCTGGTCGGTCATGTCCTTGACCATCTCGCGCAGCCGGGGGTCGTCCCCGAAGAAGTGCTCCCGGATGTACGCGCCGGTCTCCGTCGCGTACGTCTGGAACTGCCCGTCCGGCGTCGTGTTCAGCTTGTTGACCAGGATGCCCGTGCGGTCCTGCGCCAGCAGCGGGTCCCAGGAGCGGTCCCAGACCAGCTTGATGACGTTCCACCCGGCACCCCGGAACTGGGACTCCAGCTCCTGGATGACCTTGCCGTTGCCGCGCACCGGCCCGTCGAGGCGCTGGAGGTTGCAGTTGACGACGAAGGTCAGGTTGTCCAGGCCCTCGCGGGCGGCGATCGACAGCTGCCCCAGCGACTCCGGCTCGTCCATCTCGCCGTCGCCGAGGTAAGCCCACACATGAGAGTTCGACGTGTCGGCGATGCCGCGCGCCTCCATGTAGCGGTTCATCCGCGCCTGGTAGATCGCGCCGAGCGGGCCGAGGCCCATCGAGACCGTCGGGAACTCCCAGAAGTCCGGCATCAGCCGCGGGTGCGGGTAGCTGGACAGCCCGTGCGGCGCCTTCGACCTCTCCTGGCGGAACGCGTCGAGCTGCGCCTCGCTCAGCCGGTCCAGCAGGAACGCGCGGGCGTAGATGCCGGGGGACGCGTGCCCCTGGAAGAAGATCTGGTCACCGCCCAGACCGTCGTCCTTGCCCCGGAAGAAGTGGTTGAACCCGACGTCGTACAACGAGGCGGAGGAAGCGAACGTGGCGATGTGCCCGCCCACGCCGATCCCCGGACGCTGGGCGCGCGAAACCATCACGGCCGCATTCCAGCGGGTCGCGTTGAGGATCTTGCGTTCGATTTCCTCGTCGCCGGGGAAGAACGGCTCGTCCTTCGTGGCGATCGTGTTCACGTAGTCCGTGCTGCGCATCTCCGGCACCGCGACACGCTTCTCGCGCGCTCGCTCGATGAGCCGGAGCATGAGATAGCGGGCCCGCTCACGGCCTCGCTCGTCGACGGCGGCGTCGAGGGAGTCGAGCCATTCCTGGGTCTCTTCGGGATCGAAATCCGGGACCTGACTCGGAAGGCCGCCAATGATGATCGGGTTGCGATCGGATCCGGAAGCCACGCTGTTCCTTCGCTGTTCGGTGCTGCGCTTCGGGGCCTGTTTACGGGAGTCATGCCCCCGGACATGAGGATGTGTACGCCATCCCCATCGTGTACCGCTGGAACGCGTACGTCATCTCTACCGAGAGGTAACCGCGAACTCGTCGCGGACCCGGTTCCGCCGGGGCGGATGGACGGCTGCCGAGTGGGTATCGGTGCAGGCAGGAGGTGTCGGACAGGACGGGGCATGCGGGACGGCAGGGGACGGACCGCCACCATACGCCCAAGGCGTCCAAGTGTTCCCAAACCCTGCTCGACTCCGGATGCCGGACCGAAACGGCATAAGCTGTCCAAGGACGTAGGACCTCAGGGGGGTGGAGGAGGACGCGGGCCCTCGCAGGGGGCCGCCGGCAGTACGGCGACGTGACAGGAAACGTCACCGTTTAGGCGGTCTCGTACGCTGGGTACTTGCGCGATCCGCCGCTCCCGTGTGGACTACGGCCAACGCCCCGCGCACGCGCGTGGCTGAAGCATTTTCCGAACATGATCAGGAGGCAACCCGTGAGCGCGACCGCGGACCACGCGGAGGAGCGGACCAACCCGGCGACACGCCTGGGGTTCGAGCCCGGACAGGTGGTCCAGGAGATCGGCTACGACGAAGACGTCGAGCTGGAGCTCCGTGAGGGCATTGAGGCCATTACCGGCCAGGACCTCGTCGACGAGGAGTACGACGACATCGCTGACGTCGTCCTGCTCTGGTTCCGTGACGAGGACGGCGACCTTACGGACGCGCTGGTGGATGCCATTGGTCTGCTCGAGGACGGCGGTGTGGTCTGGCTGATGACGCCGAAGACCGGCCGCGACGGATACGTCGAGCCGAGCGACATCAACGAGGCCTCCCAGACCGCCGGGCTCGCCCAGACCAAGAGCGTCAGCGCGGGCAAGGACTGGTCGGGAAGCCGTCTTGTCACGCCCAAAGCGGCCAAGGCCAAGCGCTGACCCCACCAACCCCTGAAGGCCCCCGACAGGCATCGCGCCGGCCGGGGGCCTTCGTACATGCGTCCTCGCCGATCACTGGCTTGATGCGCCCGTACGCGGGAAGCCTTCCCGGGTGCCGCACGGCCGCCCGGGGGCTCTGCGTAGGGTGGGGGTCACCCGGACAGCCCAGCCCGGTGACGTAGCGAAGGGACGCGTTTCATGGCGATCGAAGTCGGCACCCAGGCCCCGGATTTCGAGCTGAAGGACAACCACGGCCGGACCGTGAAGCTCTCCGACTTCCGCGGCGAGAAGAACGTGGTGCTGCTGTTCTACCCGTTCGCCTTCACCGGCGTCTGCACGGGCGAGCTGTGCGCGCTCCGCGACGAGCTGCCCACGTTCGAGAACGACGACACGCAGCTGCTGGCCGTCTCCAACGACTCCATCCACACCCTGCGCGTCTTCGCCGAGCAGGAGGGCCTGGAGTACCCGCTGCTGTCCGACTTCTGGCCGCACGGCGAGACCTCGCGGGCCTACGGCGTCTTCGACGAGGAGAAGGGCTGCGCGGTGCGCGGCACCTTCATCATCGACAAGGAGGGTGTGGTGCGCTGGACGGTCGTCAACGGGCTGCCCGACGCACGCGACCTCAACGACTACATCAAGGCGCTCGGCGCCCTCTGATCCGGCTTCGGACGGATTGCGGGCCGACCTGGGCCCGAAAGCCTGTTTCGGGCGGGAACCGGTCACTAGGATCCACTCGTTGATCCGATGTCAACACGACGTGGAGGCGCCGGCACCGGCCGGCCCCCAAGAAACCAATGGGAGGACTCGTGGGAGTCAGCCTCAGCAAGGGCGGCAACGTCTCGCTGACCAAGGCCGCGCCCAACCTGACCGCGGTCATCGTGGGTCTCGGCTGGGACGCCCGTACCACCACCGGTGGGGACTTCGACCTCGACGCCAGTGCTCTGCTGACGAACGCCGAGGGCAAGGTCGCCAACGACGGCAACTTCGTCTTCTTCAACAACCTCAAGAGCCCCGAGGGCTCCGTCGAGCACACCGGTGACAACCTCACCGGTGAGGGCGAGGGCGACGACGAGGTCATCAAGGTCAACCTGGCCACGGTTCCGGCGGACGTCGACAAGATCGTCTTCCCGGTCTCGATCTACGAGGCCGAGTCCCGCCAGCAGAGCTTCGGCCAGGTCCGCAACGCGTACATCCGCGTCGTCAACCAGGCCGACAACAGCGAGCTCGCGCGCTACGACCTGTCCGAGGACGCCTCGACCGAGACCGCCATGGTCTTCGGTGAGCTGTACCGCAACGGCGCGGAGTGGAAGTTCCGCGCCATCGGCCAGGGGTACGCCTCCGGTCTGCGCGGCATCGCGCAGGACTTCGGCGTCAACGTCTGACCTGCCCGGGGCCGGGCCCCGGCATCAGCGTCTCCGTCCGGCGCCGCACCACGTGCGGCGCCGGACGTGCTCAATGGACGGTGTCGCGGGCCGTACGGGTTCGGCCGGCGGCCCCGTCCCGTACAGAAGACGGTTCATAGACTCGGGGAGGACACACCATGGGCGTCACACTCGCCAAGGGAGGCAACGTCTCCCTCTCCAAGGCCGCACCCAATCTCACCCAGGTGCTGGTCGGGCTCGGCTGGGACGCACGATCCACGACGGGGGCCGACTTCGACCTCGACGCCAGCGCGCTGCTGTGCCAGTCGGGACGGGTGCTCGGCGACGAGTGGTTCGTGTTCTACAACAACCTCACGAGCCCCGACGGTTCCGTGGAGCACACCGGTGACAACCTCACGGGTGAAGGCGACGGCGACGACGAGTCGGTCATCGTGAACCTCACGCAGGTGCCGGCCCACTGCGACAAGATCGTCTTTCCGGTCTCGATTCACGAGGCCGACAACCGCGGTCAGACATTCGGTCAGGTCAGCAATGCGTTCATCCGCGTCGTCAATCAGGCGGACGGTCAGGAACTCGCGCGTTACGACCTCAGCGAGGACGCCTCCACGGAGACCGCGATGATCTTCGGCGAGCTCTACCGCTACAACGGCGAGTGGAAGTTCCGTGCGGTTGGTCAGGGGTACGCGTCGGGACTGCGAGGCATCGCTCTAGACTTCGGGGTCAACGTTTCGTAAAGCCGCGCACGGCGCGGGGGAGCCCCGTGCACATCGGGGGAGACCCGTTACATACATGATGGGGTAGCCAGTGCTTCTGAAAACCTTCGGGTGGTCGTTCGCGATCACCGTGATCGGTCTCGTGGCCGCGTTCTTCTACGGGGGGTGGGAAGCCTTCGGCGTGGTGGCGATCCTTTCCGTCCTGGAGATCTCGCTGTCGTTCGACAACGCGGTGGTCAACGCCGGAATCCTGAAGAAGATGTCCGCCTTCTGGCAGAAGATCTTCCTCACGATCGGCGTGCTGATCGCGGTCTTCGGTATGCGGCTGGTCTTCCCCGTCGTGATCGTGGCCGTCACCGCCAAGCTCGGTCCGATCGAGGCCATCGACCTCTCCTTCAACGACCCGGACCGCTACAAGGAACTGGTCACGGACGCCCACCCGGCGATCGCCTCCTTCGGTGGCATGTTCCTGCTCATGATCTTCCTCGACTTCATCTTCGAGGACCGTGACATCCAGTGGCTGCGCTGGATCGAGCGCCCGCTCGCGAAGCTCGGCAAGGTCGACATGCTGTCGGTCTGCATCGCGCTCATCGTCCTGCTGATCTCCGCCATGACCGTCGCCACCCACGCGCACCAGCACGGCGGCGGACACGTGGACAAGGCGGAGACCGTCATGCTCTCCGGCATCGCGGGTCTGATCACGTACCTCATCGTCGGCGGGCTCTCCGGCTTCTTCGAGGACAAGCTCGAAGAGGAGGAGGAGCGCGAACACGAGGCGGAGGAAGAGGCCAAGCGGAGCGGCAAGAAGATCTCCGCGGTCGCCCTCAGCGGCAAGGCCGCGTTCTTCATGTTCCTCTACCTGGAAGTGCTCGACGCCTCCTTCTCGTTCGACGGCGTGATCGGCGCCTTCGCCATCACCAACGAGATCGTGCTCATGGCGCTCGGCCTCGGCATCGGCGCCATGTACGTCCGTTCGCTCACGGTCTACCTGGTCCGCCAGGGCACCCTGGACGACTACGTCTACCTGGAGCACGGCGCCCACTACGCGATCGGCGCGCTGGCGGTCCTCCTGCTCGTCACGATCCAGTACGAGATCAACGAGATCATCACCGGTCTGATCGGTGTCGTCCTGATCGCCTGGTCCTTCTGGTCCTCGGTCCGCCGCAACAAGGCGCTGGCGGCGGAGGAAGGCAAGGGCGAAGTGACTGCCGGGGTGTGACCCGGTAGGAATTGAGGGAACGCTCCCTGCGGGGCGGCTCGTACGGCAACGTCTCCGGACTCACCCGGAGGCGGCCCGGAGCCGCCCCGCAGTGGTGTGTGCGTCGTATGCGCCGCATGCGACGGGTGAGGGACCGAGAGGGCGGGGTCGGGGATGGCGTTCTGGAACAGCCTGTGGCCGGGGCGGGAGACACAGTTCGAGTCGGGCAGCGCGGCCACCAACTCCATCGTGCTGACCCGGCGGCACCCCACGGTCTCGCTGACCAAGCAGGGCGCGCTCAGCGGCAACGTCCGGGTCAACCTCTCCTGGCGCATGCGCACCTCGGACATCGAGGGCCGCTCCCGCGGGAGCGGCCGGCTGCGGCGTCCGCTCAGGTTCTTCCAGCCGGAGGCCGTCCAGGCGCACACCCAGGGCGTGGTCGACGTCGACCTGGACCTCGGCTGCATGTACGAACTGGCGGACGGCACCAAGGGTGTGGTGCAGCCGCTGGGCAACCTGCTCGGCGATCTGAACGGGCCGCCCTACATCAGGCTCAGTGGCGACGACCGCTTCGGAGCCCCCTCCGGCGAGACGCTCTACGTCAACCTCGACCAGCGCGAGCACCTCAAGCGGCTGCTGTTCTTCGTCTACATCTACGACCAGACCCCGGCCTTCGACCGTACGCACGCCAAGGTGACGCTCTATCCGGGCAACGGACCGCGCATCGAGATCGAGCTGGACGAGCGCGCCCCGCAGGCCCGCTCCTGCGCGGTGTTCACGATGGAGAACATCAAGGACGAACTGATCGTGCGGCGCGAGGTGAAGTTCGTCTACGGCTTCCAGTCCGAGCTGGACCGGATGTACGGCTTCGGCATGCAGTGGGGCCGCGGCTACAAAACGCGTGCTTAGGGGCGTATGAACTGTGGTCCCTGCGGGGGCAGCACGAAATTCGGGTCGGGAGCGGGCGCGGCCGCCGGCGCGGGCTGCGGATAGCCGTACGCGGGCTGCGCGGAGGCCGGCTGGGGGTATCCGTACGCGGGCCGCGGCGCCGGGGTGACGGGGGGCTGGGGGTAGCCGTACGCGGGCTGCTGGTGCAGGACGGTCGCCTGCGAGTCGGGGGCGGGGGCCGGCGGGAACGCGGGCGCGGGCGGCACCGCGTCGGGCCGGTGCTGCGGCTCCGGCTCTGCCGGGGCGGGCGCCTGGGGCTCGGGCTCCGCCTCGTCGACCGAGATGCCGAACGCGGTCGCGAGACCGATGAGACCGGTCGGGTAGCCCTGCCCGACCGCCCGGAACTTCCAGCCGTCGCCGCGCCGGTACAGCTCACCGCAGATGATCGCGGTCTCCTCGCCGGTCTCCGCGCGCACGTCGAACACGGCGAGCGGTTCGCCGTCGGCCGCCGCCGCGTCGTGGATCAGGATGCGCAGATCGCGTACCTGCCCGAAGGCGGCCCCGTCCGAGGACGCGGCGATGACCACCTGGTCGACCGACGGATCGAGCGCGTTCAGATCGGCCTCGATGGTGTCCGTCAGACCCTCGGGGAGGCTGCGCTTGGGCAGCCTGCGCACCAGGCCGGAGGGGTGGCGCGGCTGGTTGTAGAAGACGAAGTCCTCGTCCGAGCGCACGCGCCCGCCGGCGCCGAGCAGCAGGGCCGAGGCGTCCACATCGGGCACCCCGGCGCCAGGTGTCCAGCGCAGCACGGCCCGTACGGCCATGGCGTCGAGAGGGACGTTCGAGCCTTTCACCATCGCGTGCGTCATGCCGGTCATCCTGCCTGCTGGCCGCCCGTGCGGACAACGCGGGGGGCGCGGTCCGTGTCCCGCGGATGGACCGGTTTCACCCGCTCCGCTCTTTTGGAGACACGTGCGAAACGGGCAAGCCATCCGCAATTCACCTGGAGAGGGAACTGCCGACACCCGTTCGTACGTACTATTACCGGCCACACGTTGTCCGGTCGGTCAGAGAGTACGGGGGGAATTGCATGCGTCATTTCGGGCATATTGCAGCTGCTGCGAAGGACGGGCTCTTCTTCCAGGAACCCTGTGCGTTCGATGCCGACTCGTCGGCCCCGCTCCTCTCCGCCGCCCTGGGCGCCACGCTCTACAGCCCCGCCACCCGGACCCGGCTCGCCGACGACATCGTCAAGCTGGCCGGACGCGGAGTCGTCTCGATGGTGCTGTGCCTGGAGGACTCGATCGACGACTCCGAGGTGGCCGGAGCCGAGGAGAACCTGGTCAGGCAGTTCGCGGACCTCGACGCCCGGCCCACCGAGCTGCCGCTGCTGTTCATCCGGGTCCGCGAACCCGCGCAGATCACCGACCTGGTGCGCCGCCTCGGCGCGTCGGTCCGGCTGCTGTCCGGGTTCGTACTTCCCAAGTTCACCCGCGAACGCGGTGGACCGTTCATGGAGGCGCTGACCAAGGCCGAGGCCGCCACCGGCCGGCGGCTCTTCGCCATGCCCGTGCTCGAATCGCCCGAACTCCTGCACCTGGAGACCCGCCGTGCCACCCTCCGGGGCATCGCCGAGACCATCGCCGCGCACCGCGACCGGGTGCTCGCGCTGCGGCTCGGCGTCACCGACTTCTGCTCGGCGTACGGACTGCGGCGCGCCCCCGACATGACGGCGTACGACGTCGGAATCGTCGCCCACGTCATCGCGGACGTCGTCAACATGCTCGGCCGGGCCGACGGCACGGGCTTCACGGTCACCGGACCCGTGTGGGAGTACTTCCCCCGCCAGGAGCGCATGTTCAAGCCGCAGTTGCGGAACAGCCCCTTCCAGGAGAACCGGGCCGAGGAGCTGCGCACCGAGCTCATCGCCCACGACCTGGACGGACTGCTGCGCGAGATCGAGCTGGACCGGGCCAACGGCCTGCTCGGCAAGACCTGCATCCACCCCTCGCACGTCGCCCCCGTGCACGCGCTGTCCGTGGTCAGCCACGAGGAGTTCAGCGACGCCCGGGACATCCTGCGCCCCGAGAGCAACGGCGGCGGCGTGCTGCGCTCCGCGTACACGAACAAGATGAACGAGGTGAAACCCCACCGGGCCTGGGCCGAACGCACGCTGCTGCGCGCCGAGGTCTTCGGCGTGGCCCGGGAGGACGTCGGCTTCGTGGATCTGCTGGAGGCCTGCCTCGCGGAGTGACCGGGACCGGCGGGAGGATCGAGTAAGGACGGCCGGTGCCGCAGCGGCACCGGACCCGGCAGTCGAGTGGAAAGAGACGCGAACGTGGTGTGGTCGGGTAGCTGGGTGGCAGAGCGACTGGGCGTCGGGCTGGTGGGCGACGGGGAGCTGCGCGAGCTGCTGGGCCTCGCCCTGCGGCGCAACCCCAAGCGGGCGCACCTGCTCGTGTCGAACGTGCTCGGCAAACACGTCCCGCAGCGCCCGTCCGTCGTGTACGCCACCGGCTACGAGCTGGGCCGCCGGGTGCGCGCGCTGCTCGGCGAGGACGGGGCGCGGCGCGCGGTCGTCCTCGGCTACGCGGAGACGGCCACGGGCCTGGGCCACTCGGTCGCCGACGGCCTCGGCGACGCCCCCTACATCCACTCGACCCGCAGGCCCGTCCCCGGCGTGGCCCGGGCGGGCGGCTTCGAGGAGGCCCACTCGCACGCCACCTCGCACCTGCTGCTGCCGGAGGACCCGGAGCTGCTGGCGGCGGACGGACGCGGCGGGGACGGCTCGGCGCTGGTGCTCGTGGACGACGAGTTCTCCACCGGCAACACCGTCCTCAACACGATCCGCGCCCTGCACGAGCGCTACCCCCGCGACCGGTACGTCATCGTGGCCCTGGTCGACATGCGCTCACCGGCCGACCGGGGCCGGCTGGCGGAGTTCGCGGCGGAGACCGGTGCCCGCGTCGACCTGCTGGCCCGCAACACCGGCACCGTCACGCTCCCGGACGGCGTCCTGGAGAAGGGGCAGGCGCTGGTCGCGGAGCAGGAAGCCGGGGGCGGGGACGGCCTTCAGGGGGAGACCCCGCAGACGCGTCCCCACACCCGTGTCGACCTCCGCTGGCCCGCCGGTGTGCCCGACGGCGGGCGCCACGGCTTCACGCAGGCCCACCGCGCCCTCCTGGAGGCCGCACTGCCCGCCATGGCCGACCGCGTCGCGCGGGCGCTCGGCGACGGGCCCCGCCGCGTCCTCGTCCTCGGCTTCGAGGAGCTGATGTACGCGCCACTGCGCCTGGCCACCGCCCTGGAGGAGCGCACCGACGCCGAGGTCCGCTACTCCACGACCACCCGCTCCCCGGTCCTCGCCGTGGACGACCCCGGCTACGCGATACGCACCCGGATCGTCTTCCCCGCCCACGACGACCCGGCCGACGGCCCCGGCGAGCGCTACGCGTACAACGTGGCCGGCGCCGGCTTCGACGCCGTGGTCCTCGTCGTCGACTCGGCCGCCGACACCCCGGCGCTCCACGCCCCCGGGGGCCTGCTCGACCGGCTCGCGCCCCACACCGCCCGGCTCCTGCTCGCGGTGATCCCCTCGTACGTACCGAAGGCGACCGCCTCCCCACACCAGGAAGAAGCCCCCATGCAGCTGCCCGAGCCCCTCCGGGGCCCCGCGTTCTCCTCGTACGCGCCGGACGAGGTCGGCTGGCTGCTCCAGGACCTCTCGGACACCCCCCTCGAAGCGCCCACGGAGGAGCGCGAGGAGGCGATACAGAGCGGGGGCGCGCACTACGCGGAGTCGCTTCCCGTCGAATACCAGCCGTCCGCCGAGTACCAGGAGCTGTTCAAGAGCGCCCTCGCGCTGTCGGCCGCCCGGATCGCCCGCGCCGTGGGCACGGTCACCGAGACCGTCCTCGCCGAGCGCGGCCCGCGCCCGGTCCTCGTGTCGCTCGCACGGGCCGGTACGCCGGTCGGCGTGCTGATGCGCCGCTGGGCCCAGGCGCGGCGCGGCATCGAACTGCCCCACTACGCCGTCTCCATCGTGCGCGGACGCGGTATCGACGCCAACGCGCTGCGCTGGCTGGCCGGCCAACACGACCCGGCCGACGTCGTGTTCGTCGACGGCTGGACCGGCAAGGGCGCGATCACCCGCGAACTGGCCGCAGCCATAGCCGAGTTCGAGAAGGGTGGGGGAGCGCAGGGCTTCAACCCGGAGATCGCGGTGCTGGCCGACCCGGGCGGCTGCGTGCGGACGTACGGCACCCGTGAGGACTTCCTCATCCCCTCCGCCTGCCTCAACTCCACGGTGTCCGGGCTCATTTCCCGTACGGTCCTGCGCGCCGACCTGGTCGGGCCGTACGACTTCCACGGCGCGAAGTTCTACCGCGAACTCGCCGGCTCCGACGTCTCCGGCCTCTTCCTCGACACCGTCGCCGAGCGCTTCGGCGAGGTCGCGGACGCCGTGGACGCCGAGGTGAAGGAGCTGCTCACCGCCGACCGGGCCCCTACCTGGGAGGGCTGGACGGCCGTGGAACGCATCAGCGAGGAGTACGGCATCCACGACGTCAACCTCGTGAAGCCGGGCGTCGGCGAGACCACCCGGGTCCTGCTGCGCCGCGTCCCGTGGAAGATCCTCGCCCGGCGCGGCGCCGGCCCGGACCTGGAGCACATCAGGCTGCTGGCCGAGCAGCGCGGCGTACCGGTCGAGGAGGTCGACGCGCTCCCGTACACCTGCGTCGGCCTCATCCACCCCAAGTACACCCGCGGGGCGACCGGCGCCGACGGCAAGGCGGTGGAGACCGCGTGACGGACTCTCCGCTCACCCTCGTCGCCAGCGACCTCGACCGCACCCTGATCTACTCCTCGGCCGCGCTCCAGCTCACCATGGACGACGAACGCGCACCCCGGTTGCTCTGCGTCGAGATGTACGGTCACAGGCCCCTCTCGTACGTCACCGAGACCGCCGCCGGGCTGCTCGCCGACCTGACCGCCGCCGCGTCCACGGTCTTCGTCCCCACCACCACGCGCACCCGCGAGCAGTACCACCGCATCCGCCTCCCCGGCGCCCCCGCCGAGTTCGCGATCTGCGCCAACGGCGGCCACATCCTGGTGAACGGCGAGTCCGACCGGGACTGGCAGCGGACCGTCGCCCGCCGGCTGACCGACGAGTGCGCCCCGCTCGCCGAGGTCCGCGCCCACCTCGTCGCCACCGCCGACCCCGCGTGGCTGCTGAAGGAACGCGTGGCCGAGGACCTGTTCGCCTACCTCGTCGTGGACCGCGCCGAACTCCCCTCGGAGTGGACGAAGGAGCTCTCCGCCTGGGCGGAGCCGCGCGGCTGGACCGTATCCCTCCAGGGCCGCAAGATCTACGCCGTACCGCGCCCGCTCACCAAGAGCGCCGCCATGCGCGAGGTCGCCCGCCGCGCCGGCACGACGCGCACCCTCGCCGCCGGCGACTCCCTCCTGGACGCCGACCTCCTGCTCGCCGCCGACCGGGGCTGGCGCCCCGGCCACGGCGAACTCGCCGACGCCGGCTGGAGCGCCGCGCACGTCGAGGCCACCGCCGAGCGGGGCGTGGCCGCGGGCGAGGAGATCCTGCGTCGCTTCCTGCGGGCCTCGGGCCTCTGAGGGGACCCGGCGCGCCGGGAAACGCACCCACGCGGGCAGGGGCGGGCGGCTAGAGTCGCGCCGTTCCCGCCCGCCGGGGGAATCATGCGGCCGACGACCGGAGAGTTGCGCGATGACCAAGGGAAACTCCACCAAGATCACCGATGAGCTGTACGCGTACATGCTGGCGCACAACCCGCCGCTGGACGCCGTGCAGCGTGAACTCGTCGAGACCACCTACGCGAAGCTCCCGGACCACGCGGGCATGCAGTCCGCCGAGGAACAAGGCCCGTTGCTGGCCTTCCTCGTGCGGCTGACCGGCGCCCGGCACATCGTGGAGGTCGGCACCTTCACGGGCTTCTCCGCCCTGGCGATGGCCCAGGCCCTGCCCGAGGACGGGCGGCTGATCGCCTGCGACGTCTCGGAGGAGTGGACGGCGTACGGCCGCGAGGCGTGGGAGAGGGCGGGCGTCGCCGACCGCGTCGACCTGCGCATCGCCCCCGCCCTGGACACCCTGCGCGCGATGCCCGAGGAACCCCACATCGACTTCGCCTACCTGGACGCGGACAAGGGCAACTACATCGCGTACTGGGAGGAACTGGTGCCCAGGATGCGGCAGGGCGGGGTCATCACCACGGACAACGTGCTGTTCCACGGCAGCGTGACCGACCCGGACGCGACGGGCGCGGCGAAGGCCATCCAGGACTTCAACGACCACGTCTCCGCGGACGCGCGGATGGACAGCGTGCTGCTGACGGTGTCGGACGGCCTGACCCTGTCGCGCAAGCGGTAGCCGCCCGGGGCGGCGGTTCCAAGGCGCGGCGGTCCGGGCCCCGGGGTGCCGTCCGCGGGTTCTGCCGGCCCCCGGGGCGCCGACGGGTCAGCCGCAGCAGCCGCCCCCGCAGCAGCCGCCCCCGCCCCCGCCCCCGGAGGAGGGTGCGGGCGCCGAACCGGCCGAGCCGCCGACAGCGACGGCGGAGAGCAGCTTCACGGTGTCCTCGTGCCCAACGGGGCAGGAGGCGGGGGCCGAGGACTCGGCCATGGGCCGGCTGAGCTCGAAGGTGTCTCCACAGGAGCGGCAGCGGTATTCGTAGCGAGGCATGACGTCAGGTTATCGGCCTCCGGCCCCGGGCTGTCCACGGCCGAGGGGCGTCAGTGGCTCCCGGCGCCGCGCTCCTCGCGGATGTCGGCGACGACATCGGCGGCGGTCTGCCGCAGGCCCTCCGTCACGGTGAGGAAGTGCCAGTAGTCGGGATGGCGGTTCTCCAGGCCCGTGATCGCCTGGTCGAGGCGGGCCACCGCGTCGTCCAGCGGACGGGCGTGGCGCGGCTCGGGGGTGTGACGCCCGGCCATGGCGAGCCGCTGGGCGTCGCGGATGGCGAACCGGGTGCGCTGGATCTCCTGCTGCGGGTCCTTGGCCACCTCGTCGAGCCGGCGCAGCCGGTCACCGGCGGCGGACACCGCCTCGTCCGTCGCGTTGAGCAGGGCGCGGACGGTGCTCAGCCGTGAGGTGGCGTCGGCCCAGCGCTGCTCGTCGCGGGCCAGGGCCGCCTCCTTGAGCTTCTCCTCGGCCTGCCGCACATTGACCGCCGCCTGCTCCGGCACCGGCTGGAGGTCCTGCCAGCAGGCCGCGGAGAACCGCCGCCGCAACTCGCTGAGCACCGGCTCGACGGACGCGGAGCGGGTGGTCAGGGCCTGGGCGCGGGTGCGCAGGGTCACCAGCCGACGGTCGATCTCGGCGGCGCGCTCCGGCAGCTTCTCCGCCTCGGCCCGTACGGCCTCGGCATCGCGCAGCACCCGGTCGGCGCGCTGCAGGGTCTCGGCCACACCGTGACGCCCGGCGCCCTGGTTCAGCTTGGTCAGCTCGGGGGCGAGGGCGGCGAGCCGGGCGGCGAGATCATCGGCCCGCAGCCCGGACGCCCGCACCGAATCGAGAGCGTTGCTCGCGGCGAGGAGCGCCTGCCGCGCCCGCTCCACGGCGGGGGCGAGCCGGGCGAGCTGCGTCTCGGCGCTCCCGAGCAGCGGCCCGAGCCCGGTGCCGAACCGGTCGAGCTCCCCCTTGACGCGTACCAGCTGCTCCCGGGCAGAGGTCAGCTCGGCCCGGGCCCGGGAGGCGACGGACGGTTCGAGATCGTCCCGGTCGAGGTCGTGGGCATCGACGGCCGTGATGTACGCGTGGCTCGCCTCGTCGATGCGCCGGCCGAGCGCGGCGAAGTCGTCGACGGCCTTGCGGGCGGCCGGCGAACTGTCGACGGCGGTAATGGTCTCGATGGAGATCTTGAGGTCGCGCTGGGCGGTGTCCAGCTCGTAGAACGCCTCGGCGGCCGCGTCCTTGGCCGCCTGCGCCTCGGCCCGCTGGCCCTCACCACGCCCCCCGAACCACCGCCGCGTACCGCCGCCGACGGCGAGGGGGAGGGCGGCGAGGAGGGGAAGGGGCGCGAGGACGAGGAAGCACACGTCACGCAGCCCCCGCCCGGCCGTGCGACGCCGACTCCGCTCCCGGACCGCCCCGACGACTCCCGCCTGCGGCTGCGCGTGTGTCGCCGTCACATGCCTCTCCCGTGCCGTTTCGCCCTGCCCGATACATTCTCCCACCAGGTAAGGACGAACACACGGGCCGGTTAGTTCACGGCCGGGGCGGTGACTGCGTCGCGTTTCCTCTCCATGCTCCGATTCTCAGCTCGCGTACCGGACGGTGACCCCGCCGTTGTCGCTGCGGGCCTTCACCACGTGCCGGCTGCTGTCGCTGCGCGGGACGTCGACGGAGACGTCGCCGTTGTCGGCTGACGCGGTCACCGCGTACGAGGTCCTGCCGGCGGGGAGGCCGATGCTGATGCGTCCGTTGTCGCTCACGGCGTCCACGAGATCCGGGACCCGGGTGAGATCGAGTTCCACGGACCCGTTGTCCGACCGGGCCACCACGGACCGCGCGGAGACCCGCTCGGCCCGGACGGACCCGTTGTCGCTCTTGAGGTCCAGGGGCCCGCTGACGTCCCGGACGACGACCCCGCCGTTGTCGGAGGAGAGCTTGAGCGGCGTACTGAACTCGGACGCGGTGATCCTCCCGTTGTCCGCGTCCACGGTCAGCGCGAGCCCGCGGGGCACCTTCACCTGGTGCTGCGCCTCGCAGTCGCTGATCATCGCTTCGCACTTCACCCGGAGCGTGAGGGTTCCCCCCTCCAGCTTCCATACGGGGTCCGGCCCGTTCCCGAGGACCACCCACCCGTCGACCCGCCGGGTCACCTCGATCTCCTCCACATCGGCGGGGACGACCTCCACGACGGAGTTCTCCGCTTCGATGGTGAGCGCCTTCCCCTCGTACGCGAACGACTTGTGCTCGACGGGCGCGTCCTCCACGTCCGTGCTCCCGCACCCACTGAGCGCCGCGACGAGCAGGACGGTGCCCCCGAAAGCCATGAGAGCGCTGCGATTACGGATGGTCATGGTGATCAGGTCCCCCTGGGCCGGCGCCGCGATGTGCCCTTACGGTAGGCAGTACCGCCCCACCCGGACGATCCGGGCGGCTACCGTCTCGGGGGTGGGGCTAGCCCCCGTACGAGCCGGTCGGGCCCTCTGGGTAACCGATTGTCGACATGTGCCGTGGGGCATGTAACCTGTTCCTTCATCCACGGGTGCGTAGCTCAGGGGTAGAGCGCTGCTCTTACAAAGCAGATGTCGGCGGTTCGAAACCGTCCGCGCCCACCGTAGGCAACCGCAGGTGCAAGCCTGCCTCGGCCCCTCGACCGGATTCGGTCGGGGGGTTTTCCCGTGCTCAGGGGGCACAAGGAGCCCACACCGTCACGGAATCTGCTCCTGAGTCGCGGCCGGGTGGGCCCCCGGGGCCTTCTCGGGGTGTGATTCGGTCCGCATGGGCCGAGGGATCCGACAGGAAGAGGTGGGGCGGTGCCCGCCTCCTTCGGCTCGGACACGGCGCTGGTGAGGCGCGCGGCCTCCTGCGTTCTCTTGAAGCTCGCCGGCACACCTCAGGGCCCCTCGGCATCACGCGGCCCGGGCGGCCCTGACCAGACCCGCCAGGGACGAACGGGCCTCCGAGAGCGCGGAGATGCGGTCGTCCAGGCCCAGGAGGTGCTCTTCCAGGGTCTCCAGCTTGCACATGGCCACCGTGCCGTCCTCCCGTACGCACGGAAGCAGGTCGCGGATGATCCGGGTCGGCAGACCCGCGTCCAGCAGCGAGCGGATGCGGCGGACCACGGCGGGGGCGTCGGCGTCGTAACGGCGGTGGCCGCCGGGGAGGCGGTGGGAGGCGAGGAGGCCCTGCTCCTCGTAATACCGCAGCAGCCGGACGGAGGTGTTCGTCGCCGTGGCCAGAGCGCCGATCTTCATGTGGTGCACCTCACAGGGGCCGAGTCGGGCGGTCGCTTGAACCTCACATCGGTGTCAGATCCTAGCGTGGGGGACATGACGAACCACATCGGCAACTCCCCGGCTCCCCTTGCCCTTTACGGCTTCCTGCGGCCGCGGCCGGAACGCGTCGACGAAGTCCGGCGCACGCTGTCCTCGCTCGTCGAGCCCACCCGGAGGGAACCCGGCAACCTGCAGTACCACCTCCACGAGCAGGAGGACGGCCGGTTCTTCCTCTACGAGGTCTGGCGCTCGCAGGAGGATGTGGACCGGCACAACGCCACGCCCGCCCTGCGTGCCTTCCTGGACAACCTGCCGGCCTTCCTGGAGTCCACGCCTGAGGGTTACTTCGACACCATGATCAGTCCGTACGCGGACTCCTCCGAGGGCGCCGCGCTCGGTACAGTCCGCGTGTGACCAGTAAGTTCGAGCCGACGATTCCGGAGATCACCCGCACCGACTGCGCGCGGTGCGGCACCGAGGTGCACGGCCTGGCCGGGCGGTACGCCTGTGCGCTCTGCGGCTGGGTCAACCACTACTCGGAGGGGCACGAGGAGTTGCCCGGCCTGGACGAGGACCCCGATCACGGGCAGCGGTAGCCCCTGCCGGGGCGGCGCCCCCGACGCCCGGGTGCCGGGGTGGTCGCGCTTCCCTCTAACCTGACCGCCATGGGTGAGGGGCGCGACAAGCTGATGACTCTCGGCGACCGGGGCGGGTCCCCTCCTTCCGCTGCCGGATCCCCGTTGCAACTGCCCGCCTTCCGGCGGTTCCTGCTCGCCCACCTGGTCTCCGCGGCCGGGTCGGCGATGGCGCCCGTGGCGCTGGCGTTCGCCGTGATCGGGCAGGGCGGGGGAGCGTGGTCACTCGGGATCGTGCTCACCGCCAACACCGTTCCGGCCCTGGTCTTCCTCCTCGTCGGCGGGGTGCTGGCGGACCGGGTGTCCCGGAGCCGGATCCTTTTCCTCGGGAACCTCGGTGCCGGTGTCGCGCAGGCGGCCGTCGCCGTGCTCGTCGCGACCGGGACGGCGACCACCGCCGCGATCAGCGTGTGCGCCTGCGCGTCGGGGGTGGCGTCCGCGTTCACCGCACCGGCGGTTCAGGGGGTGGCGTCCCGGCTCGTGCCGCCGGAGCAGCTCCAGCAGGCGAACGCGCTGGTCCGGGCGCCCAGGAACGCCGTCAAGGTGGTCGGGCCGGTCGTCGGCGGGTTCGTCGTCACGCTGACCGGGCCCGCCTGGGCGCTCGGGTGGGACGCCCTCACCTTCGTCGTCGCCGCGTTCCTGCTGGCCGGGCTGCGGCTGGCGGGCGCCGTGTCCCCCGGGGGCTCCGGCGGCGGGCTCGTGGCCGATCTGCGCGTCGGGTGGGCCGGGTTCAGATCCCGCGCCTGGCTGTGGAGCTACACGCTGTCGGGTACGGCGGTCGTGGCCGCCTGGCTGGCCGGGTACCAGCTGCTCGGGCCGATCGTGGCGGACCGCAGTTACTCGGGCGCCGGTTCCTGGGGGCTGGTGCAGGGGGCCTTCGCCGCGGGGCTGCTGGCCGGGACGGTCGTCTGTCTGCTGTGGAAGCCGCAGCGCCTGGTGCTGGTCTGCGTCGTGACCAGCTCGGGGCTCATGCTGCCGCTGGCCGCCCTGGGGCTCGAGCTGCCGCTGCCCTGGGTGCTGGCGGCCGCCGCGATCGCCGGGGTGGGGATGGACGTGGCCATCGTCGCCTGGTCCACGGCCATGCAGCAGCAGGTGCCCGACGAGGAGCTGGGGCGCCTCAGCTCCTTCAACTCGGTGGGGGAGCGCGTCGCCATTCCGCTCGGGTACCTCCTGGTCGCGGCCACGTCCGCGTACTGGACCAGCGGGCGCGTCCTGCTGGTGTGCTCCGCCGTCATCCTCGTCGCCGGCGTGGCCAACGCCTGCGTGCCCGATGTCCGCCGGATCAGGCGGGCGTGAGGAGGGCGGGGCGTCGAAAAGGGGGCGGCACACGCGAGTCGTTGGTTTGTATATGCCGTTCGACGACCTATGGTGACGGCGTCACGTCCCGCCCCCGGGTCCGCTTCACGCCGCGGCTTTCCAGGGGGGCCGCCCCGCAGTGGAGAAGGTGGAGCAGCATGGCCTCCGAGAGGAACCTCGTCGCCAACCGTAAGTCCCTCGCCCACATGGTCCGTTACGCCGCGCGCCGTCCGGACCGCATCGTGCCCCATCTGAAGCGGGCGGCCCGGGACCGGTGGCTGGCGTTCAAGCACCCGGACCACGTGAACTACTACCGGGCCGTGATGGCCTCGGACGCCCGGCGCAACCCCGAGGCCGCCGTCGGCAGCCGGACGCACGAGCGGTGGCTGGCCCTGGGGCGGATGCAGTTCGACTACCTCGTCGAGCACGGGCTCGCCCCCGGGGCCCGGATGCTCGACATCGGGTGCGGCAACCTGCGCGCCGGCTGGCGGTTCATCGACTATCTGGAGGCCGGGCACTACTACGGCATCGACATCTCGCCCGACATCCTGATCGCCGCCAAGCGGACCCTGGCCGCACAGGGGCTTCAGGCCAAGGTGCCGCACCTGACCCTCACCAAGGACCTGACGTTCGACTTCCTGCCGGAGGCGTACTTCGACGTCGTCCACGCCCACAGTGTGTTCTCGCACTCGCCGCTGGAGGTCATCGAGGAGTGCCTGGCCCATGTGGGGCGCGTCCTGGCGCCCGGCGGATACTTCGACTTCACCTTCGACCGCACCACCGGCACCGAACACCAGGTGCTGCGCGAGGACTTCTACTACCGGACCGAGACCCTGGTCGACCTCGCCGCCCGGCACGGGCTGCGGGCGCGGTTCATGGAGGACTGGGAGAAGTTGGGGCACGGGCAGTCGAAGATCCGCGTGAGTGTGTGACCCGCCGGTTCCTCGGCCGCCTCGCGGTACGCCTCGGTGATGCCGTCCCCGGACGCGCGGCGGTATCCGGCCGCAGCGGTGGAGGGCTCACGCGGTGGCCGGCTTCCCGCCGACCCCCAGGCGCCGGGTGGCCTCGCGTGCGGTGGCGGCGATCCGCCGTGCCTCGGCGGCCAGAGTCTCCCGGCCGGTGTCGGTGAGCGTGTAGCTGCGGCGCAGTCTGCTGTCCACGACCTCCTCCGCGTGCACCTCGATCAGGCCCTCCTTCAGCAGGCGTTCCAGCGCCCCGTAGAGCGTGCCGGTCCGCAGCCCGACCCGGCCGTCCGAGATCTTCTCGACCTCGCGCGCGATGGCGTAACCGTGCCGGGGCTCGTCCGCCAGGGCGGTCAGGAGGAGGAGGGTCGGTTCCTGCATCGCGCGTTCGCTCATGCCCGTATCGTACGGCAGGCATGAGTCACTCACCGGCATATGACGGGTTGCTCTGACCAGCGATCGGGAGGCGTTTTCCCAGGCGGGACAAGGGGGAGAGCGCCATGAACAGCGGAGAGAGGGCGAGCGCGACCGCGGTGATCAGCAGGCTCGTGCGCAGGCCCCACGCCTCCGCCAGGAAGCCGCCGAGGAGGGACCCGAACGGTGTGAGGCCCATCCCCGCGAAGTTGATCGTCGCCACCACCCGCGCCTGGATGCGCACCGGGGTGACCGCCTGCCGTACGGACATCACCGTGACGTTGACCAGCTGGCCGAACGTACCGAAGAGGAAGTTGACGGCCATCAGCGCCGGCAGGACCAGGGGGCCGGGGCCGTGCAGCGCCGGTACGCCGAGCATCACGCCGTCCGCCAGGACCGCCGACCCCACCAGGACGACGCCGTACCCCAGCCGCTCCGGCAGCCTCGCCGCCAGCAGCGACCCCAGCACCGCCCCCGGGCCCGTCGCCGCGAGCGCCAGCCCCACCTCCGCGCCGGACAGGCCCAGTTCGCGGGGGAGGAAGAGCAGATAGACCGTCATCAGCGCGGCGAGCGAGAACTGGAACAGGGCCGACGCCAGTCCCACCGCACGCAGCGCCGGGTGCCGGGCCACGAAGCGGAGGCCCTCGTGAATCCGCCGCAGAACCGGCGCCGGGGCCCCGGCGGGCACGGGTACGCGTTCGCGGCGGCGGATGCGGCCGATCGATACGGACGACAGCACGAAGAAGCACGCCCCGGTGACGACCGCGGGCAGGGGCGAGAACACCGACATCAGCGCCCCGCCGAGCGCCGGACCGCCGATCCGCGCCGCCGACCTGCTGCCCTCCAGCGCGCTGTTGCCCCGCATCAGCAGATCGCGGTCCACCAACCGCACCAGCGACGCCTGGTACGCCACGTCGAAGAAGACGCTCCCCACGCCGAGCAGGGCGGCGACCACGAGCAGGACGGGCAGTCCGAGCACGCCCAGCAGGTACGCCAACGGGACCGCCGCCAGGGCCAGCGCCCGGCCGAGGTCCGCCGCCACCATCACCGTACGGGTGCGGCGGCGGTCGGCCCACGCGCCGGCGAACAGCGACAGCAGCAGGATCGGCGCCTGTTCCACCGCCCGCAGGAGGCCGAGGGCGCCGGCGTCGGCGTGGAGGGAGACGACGGCGACGAGCGGCAGGACGACCAGGAGGGCCTGCTCGCCGAACTGGGATGCGGTCTGGCCGGCCCACAGGCGCAGGAAGTCGGCGTCCCGTCGGAGGGAGGGGACGGCGGAGTGGTCGGTGGTGCGGGAGACGGGATGCACGGGGCCCCTTGAGCTGCGGAGGACAACGCTCCGCCGTCACCGGGCACACAGGTGTGCGCCGGCGGTCCGGCGGGAAAGGCTCGCTGCGCCGCGCTCGAAGGCAGCACGCGATGACGGGTCGACCTGATACGTCAGCGCGTGCTCGGGCTACCGGGCATCTTCCCCTCCTCGATCCGTCGGGTGAGGGGAGGTTAGCCGCCCGGCCGGGTGGGGAACAGCGAATTTCCGTCGCCGCCCGCCGGGGCCTCCTCGCGGGCGGCCGCCGGAAGCAGCCGCGCGGCGGCGCCCGGCCGACGGGGCGAGGCGCCGCCGCAGAGCGCCACCCGTACGGGCGCCTCCATGTGGCCGCGCCGGGAAGGGTGGCGCAAGGTCGGTCTGACCTGCACGTTCCATCTGGCCCAGGAGCCCTCATGGCACAGACAGCGCCCCAGCCCGGCACCCCTTCCTCGCCGTCCTCGCCCACGGCCCCCCAGTCGGGGGGCGACAATCCCTGGGCCACCGGCGGGATCATGTTCGCCGGTGTGCTGCTGCTGGTCGACGGGGTGCTCGGGGCGATCAAGGGCATCGCCGGCATCGCGTCGGACGACGTCTACGCGCGGATCAACGACTACGTCTTCAAGTTCGACGTGACGACCTGGGGATGGATCCACCTCATCCTCGGCATCCTCATCGCGATCGTCGGCTGGGGCATCCTCAGGGGCTCCGGCTGGGCGCGCGGGGCCGGTGTGGGGCTCGCGGCGCTCAACATGATCGCCAACTTCATGTGGCTGCCCTACCAGCCGATCTGGGCCGTGGTCTCGCTCGCCATCGACACCTTCGTGATCTGGGCCCTGTGCACGGCGCGGAGCAAGTCGCTCGTCTGAGGCCGGCCGACCGCCCGGCCCCGGCGCCGTGTCAGTGGTACGGGTCACACTGGAGACATGTGCCGCAGTATCAAGACGCTCCGACCGCCCGCCCTCCCCGACGAGGCCACCGAGGAGGACATCCGCGCCGCCGCTCTCCAGTTCGTCCGCAAGGTGTCGGGCTTCCGCGCCCCGGCCGCGCACAACAGGGAAGTCTTCGACCGTGCCGTCGACGAGATCGCCGAGGCGACCGCCCGGCTGCTGGACGGCCTGGAGATACGGGGTGGTGCCAGGACGCCGTAGGGGCGGTGTCAGGACGCCGCGGAGACCGAGGCGGCGCGCGCCGCCTCGGCCGGGCGGCGCATGAGCAGCGCGGCGAAGGAGCCCGCGACGAACAGGGCGAGGACCGAGACGGCCGTGCCCAGCCAGCTCGCGCCCAGCCACTGCGCGCCGAAGTAGCCGAGGCCCACGCTGTAGCCGGCCCAGGCCAGGCCCGCGACGGCCGACCACGGCAGGAATTCCTTGACCTTGCGGTGCGAGGCGCCCGCGCCCAGCGAGACGACCGAGCGCCCGGC
Organism: Streptomyces sp. NPDC019224; assembly: GCF_040632605.1. NCBI lineage: Bacteria > Bacillati > Actinomycetota > Actinomycetes > Kitasatosporales > Streptomycetaceae > Streptomyces > Streptomyces sp. NPDC019224. Next base: position 38,441 of record NZ_JBEYCF010000050.1, read on the forward strand.
CGGGGCGAAGCGCGCGATGACGACGAGGATGCCGCCGCCCCGGCTCAGGGCGGCGCCCAGGCGTTCCTGCGCGGAGGTGAGGCGCCGGGAGCGGGCGATGGCGCGGTCCAGCCGCTCCCCGCCGTGCCGGGCCAGCCGGTACGCGGCCAGGTCGCCGAGCACCGACGCGGTGGCGGCGCACAGCAGGAGGGCCAGCAGTGAGGGGACCTCGGTCACCTGGCGGGCGGCGCCCGCCGCGTCGGCGGCCACGCCGGTGGTGCCCGCCGCGGCGGCCGTGGCGGCCGTGATCACCAGCACACCGCTGGGCAGAACGGGGAGGAAGACGTCCAGCAGCACGGAGAGGGCGACCACGGCGTAGATCCATGGGCTGCCGGTCAGCGCACCCACACTCTCGAGCACCTTCTACTCCCCGATCGGTAACAACGCCGCGACGTCGCAGGGGAGCGGCAGGAGCGGCAGGGTCAGCTGTACAGCGTACGCCTGCCGTTCACCCGGTGATCCATATATATGCGTGATGTTGGGCACCCGGCCGGGCGGGACGTGAGCGCGCACCGCCGGGGAGCGGGTCCCGGCGGTGCGCGAGAGGTGCGGGGGCCCGGTCGGTCCGCGGGCCCGGAGGGAGTGGGGAGGGAGGGGTCAGGCCGCGACCGGGGAGCTCTGTTCCGGCGCGTGGTCCTGGTCCCGCCGGCCCGGTGCGCGGGGGGTGAACAGTCCGTCCAGGGCGAGGGCCCCGGGGCCGGTGAAGACGAGCAGCAGGAACACCCAGCAGTAGACGGCGGACGGTTCGCCGCCGTTCTGGAGGGGGAAGAGGGCGTGGGACTGGTGGACCGTGAAGTAGGCGTAGGCCATGGAGCCGGACGAGACCAGCGCGGCGAGGCGGGTGCCCAGGCCCAGGGCCACGAGGGCGCCGCCGACGAGCTGGATCACCGCCGCGTACCAGCCGGGCCAGGTGCCGGCGGGTATGGAGCCGCCGTCCCGGGCGCCGCCGAGCACCCCGAAGAGCGAGGCGGCGCCGTGGCACGCGAAGAGGAGGCCGACGACGATGCGGAAGAGCGCGAGGGCGTAGGGCTGGGCCCGGTGCAGGTATGGGGTCATGGAGGGGAGGGCTCCTTCGGTCTGATGGGGACGGGAACCGACTGGGCGCCAAAGATTAGGTAGACCTCACCAATACTTGCAAGTTCAACGTTCTGTTGGCTGGCTGAAAACTGACGGTCTGTTGTGAGCCGGTCGGTGTGGTGATACCGCCTCGAACTGGGCAGCTTCCTTCCTGTGCTTGGCCTGAACCAATGGCGGCGCAGTTTTCCGGCCATGGGATGGAGTTCCGGCGCTTGACGCTCCGACCACGGCGGCCCCCGCTTTCACTGGAGTCCCGCCGGAGTTCCGGGCCCCTCGCGCCCCGTTGGCGGACTGCCGGCCCGCCGGCCGGGCGGTGCGGCGTCCGATCGGTTGTCATGGGCATCCGCAGTAGGCCGAAAACACGTCGGTGGCCCCGCCCGGCCGGCCCGCCGTGCGGGCATCGGCCGGTGGGGCCGACGGGATGGGGGGTGTTGTGCGGCGTATCTCGGTTCAGCAGCCGCTGAGCGCGGACTGCAGGGCCGACTTCTCGGCCGAGTCGACGGACAGGTTGTAGTAGTGCTTCACGTGCACCCAGGCGCGCACGTAGGTGCACTTGTACGCGGCGCGCGACGGGAGCCAGGACGCCGGATCCTGGTCGCCCTTGGCCTGGTTGACGTTGTCCGTGACCGCGATCAGCTGCGGGCGGGTCAAGTCGTTGGCGAACGACTGCCGTTGGGCGGTGGTCCAGCTTGAGGCGCCCGAGCGCCAGGCCTCGGCGAGCGGGACCATGTGGTCGATGTCCAGGTCGGACGCGGCGGTCCAGGTGGCGCCGTCGTACTGCGAGTACCAACTGCCGCCGGTCGCCGCGCAGCTGGAGTCCTGCGAGACGTTCGTGCCGTCCCGCTTCAGGACGACCTCGCGGGTGTTGCAGGCTCCCGACTGGGTGATCCAGTGCGGGAACTTGTCCCTGCTGTACCCGCTGGACGACCCCTCCGCCTTCACGGTCAGCTCGCTCAGATAGGCGCGGGCGGTGGACCCGGAGACCGGGGTGGGCATGGCGGCCTGGGCGCTCGGGGCGTTGAGCAGGGCGGTGGTGACGGCGAGGGCTGCGGAAGCGGCGAGGCCGGCTATGCGACGCGCGTAGACACCTGACATGCGAACTCCCTTGGTGTGGGGGGATGCGGACGGACTGTCATGAACGGCCCGGCCATCGTGGCGGCGCAGGGTTTCCGTGGGGTGGGCGCCAGGTAACAGAGTGGCGACATGGGCACGTCACATCAAGGGGTCCGGCACAGGGGTTCGTGGTACGGGGGGCGTACGGGCCCGTGCGCGCGGGCGCGGTGAAACCGGGGCGGTGCGGGGTGGCGGGGCGCCGGCGTTCACGGCCTGCGCGTAAGCGCATGCGTACGGCCCCCGCCCGGGGTGGGCGGGGGCCGTACGGAGGTTCGTGGCGCTGGTGTGCGACGGGGGCCGGGGCTCGGGGGCACGTGTCCGGCGGGGTGGGGGCGGCACCGGTGGGCGTGCTCGGCCGGGCGGGGCCGCCCCGGCGCGGGGCTACCGCGCGTCGAAGTGCAGCGTGATCGTGCCGTCCGCCGCCGCCTCGACGCGCAGCTGCGTCAGGTCGGCCACGTGGACGTCCGGGGCGTGGGCCCCCGCGCGCGGGCCGACGCCCACGACGCGCATGCCGGCCGCCCGGCCCGCCGCGATGCCCGCCTCGGAGTCCTCGAAGACCACGCAGTCCGCCGGGGCGAAGCCCAGCGCGGCCGCGCCCTTGAGGAAGCCCTCCGGGTCCGGCTTGCTGGCGCCGACGCTCTCGGCGGTGACGCGGTGTTCGGGCATCCGCAGTCCGGCCGCGTTCATCCGGGCCGTCGCGAGCGCCAGGTCCGCCGAGGTGACCAGGGCGTGCGGAAGGGCGGCGATGGAGTCCATGAAGGCGGGGGCCCCGCCGATCGGGACGACGCCGTCGGTGTCGGCGGTCTCCTCGGCGAGCATCACCCGGTTGTCCGCGTGGTTCTGCTCCATCGGGCGGTCCGGGAGCAGGACCGCCATCGTGGCGTAGCCCTGCCGGCCGTGGACCACCTTCAGGGCCTCTTCCGGGTCCAGTCCGTGCCGGAGTGCCCAGCGCCGCCAGCAGCGCTCCACGACGGCGTCGGAGTTCACCAGGGTGCCGTCCATGTCGAGCAGGAGTGCGTGGGCGGTGAGGGCGGTGGCCGGCATGGGCGGGCTCCAGGGCGGGGGAGGCGAACGCCGCGGGGGCGAGCGACGCGGGACATCAAGCGGCCCCCGCCCGCCGGTCAGGGTGTGCGCGCGGGGGCCACTTTGTTTCTTCACGATACAAAAACGAGGTCGCGAATGCGAATCCCTGTCCGGGAGGGCTGCGCGAAGGACCCGGCCCGGGGAGCTCGCGGCCCACGGCGTCGGGCCTGCCGGCGCGGGTGCCTCGTTCCGGCCTGTGCGGGCGCGCCCGCGGGCGGTGCGCCGCCAGCGCCTCGCGCAGGGGCTGGGCGTTCCCTGTGCGGGCACGCCCGCGGGCGATGCCGCGGCGCCGGTCAGTGGCGGCCGTTCCCCGTCGTCACCGCCTCCAGACGGCTCCGGGTGTTCGGGCCGTAGACCCCCTCCGGGTCGCCCTCGATGTTCCACCAGGTCTGGAGGTCGCTCACCGCCTGCTCCGTGCGGCCCGAGTAGTCGGAGTTGACGGGGCCGTTGTACACCCAGACCTCACGGAGCCGGTTCTGCAGCTCCGCCACCTCCGGCCCGTGGTCGCCGGGCCGCAGGGTCGCCGCGTCGTCCGGCGACGCGGCGGGCGGGGCCGCGCCCTGCGCCGGGCTGCTGCTCCCCGCCGTGGCCGCCGGGGGCGAGGGGGTGCCCGCCCCGGACGCCGAGGCGGTGGCCGTGGCGGAGCGGGAAGCGGTGGCGGAGGCCGAAGCGGACGCCGAGGCGGAGGCGGTGGCCGAGGGGGCCGCGGACGAGGAGGGGGAGGCCGGGCGGGAGGGGAGCGCGGAGGCGGAGGACGTCGTGGACGGCGAGGGCTCGCCGCTCTCCTCCGGGAGGCTGGCCACCGTGGAGGGCAGGGCGTGGTCCAGATCGGCCTTCCCGTCGTCGTCCCCGTCGAACAGCCCGCCGATGAAGGCCGCCGCGCCCACCACCGTGACCACGGCCGCCCCCGCGAGCACGGCGGCGAAGGGCTTGCGGCGGCGCGGCGGCACCGGCTCCGGGCCGGTGAGCAGGAGTGCGGTGCCGGACGGGTCGGCCGGGCCACCGGCCTCCGGTGCGGGGCCCGCCGGGTCCAGGAACAGCGGCATCGTCGTGGCCCCGTCGCCCTCGGTGCCGTAGAGGTGCGGGGCGCCCGGCGGGGGAGCCGCGGGCGCCGCCGCCGCGGTGTCGCCGCCCAGGGTCACGTACGGACGGATGCGCAGCGGGTCGAAGTCCTCCGCCGCGGCCATCTCCGCGAACCGGCCGGCATGGTGCTCATCCGCGACGCGCTGCTGTTCCGCGGCCCGCTCCGGGTCGGTGACGTGCCCCGGCCCGCCGGTGGCTCCGTACGCCGGGCGGCTCGCGCAGGCGCAGTCCGGCCCCGTGCCCGGTCTGCTCTCCGTACCGCACTCCGGGCATATATGTCCGGCCATGGTGGGTCCCCTCCCCTTGAACTGCCTGCGATTATGCAGCCCGTCGCCGAGAAGCCCAATCGGACGGCCCCCCGGCAGGCCATAACGGTGCATAACAGACAGGATGGGTGTGTAGCGGATCATCCAAGGAGATGTTTCATGGCCCAGCAGGCGAGCCCCACGGCCCCGGCCCCCGGCACCGAGCGCTCCACGCGGTCGGTGCTGGTGGCGATCGGCGCACTGCTTCTCGGCATGCTGCTGGCCTCACTCGACCAGACCATCGTCTCCACCGCGCTCCCCACCATCGTCAGCGACCTCGGCGGGCTCGAACACCTCTCGTGGGTGGTCACGGCCTATCTGCTGGCCTCGACCGCCGCGACCCCGCTCTGGGGGAAGCTCGGCGACCAGTACGGACGCAAGAAGCTGTTCCAGATGGCGATCGTCATCTTCCTGATCGGCTCCGCGCTCTGCGGCATCGCCCAGAACATGCCCCAGCTGATCGGCTTCCGCGCCCTCCAGGGGCTCGGCGGCGGCGGCCTGATGGTGCTGTCCATGGCGATCGTCGGTGACATCGTCCCGCCGCGCGAACGCGGCAAGTACCAGGGTCTCTTCGGCGCCGTGTTCGGCACGACGAGCGTCCTCGGCCCGCTGCTCGGCGGCTTCTTCACCCAGCACCTCAGCTGGCGCTGGGTCTTCTACATCAACCTGCCCATCGGGATCGTCGCCCTCGTCGTGATCGCCGCCGTGCTGCACATCCCGGTCCGCCGGACGAAGCACACCATCGACTACCTCGGCACCTTCCTCATCGCCTCGGTCGCCACCTGCCTGGTCCTCGTCGCCTCCCTCGGCGGCACCACCTGGCCCTGGGGCTCGGGGAAGATCATCGGCCTCGCGGTGCTCGCCGTCCTGCTCCTGATCGCCTTCGTGTTCGTGGAGCGGCGCGCCACCGAGCCCGTGCTCCCGCTGAAGCTGTTCCGGATCAGGACCTTCAGCCTCGTCGCCGTGATCAGTTTCGTCATCGGCTTCGCGATGTTCGGCGCGATGACCTACCTGCCGACCTTCCTCCAGGTGGTGCACGGCATCACGCCGACGATGTCCGGCGTCCACATGCTGCCCATGGTGTTCGGGCTGCTCCTCACCTCCACCGCCTCCGGGCAGATCGTCAGCCGGACGGGCCGCTGGAAGGTGTTCCCGATCGTCGGCACCGGCATCACCGCCATCGGCCTGCTGCTCCTGCACCGGCTGACGGTGTCCACCGGCACCTGGGAGATGAGCGTCTACTTCTTCGTCTTCGGCGCGGGCCTCGGCCTCGTGATGCAGGTCCTCGTCCTGGTCGTGCAGAACGCCGTCTCGTACAAGGACCTCGGTGTGGCGACCTCCGGGGCGACGTTCTTCCGGTCCATCGGTGCCTCGTTCGGCGTAGCGATCTTCGGCACCCTCTTCACCAACCGGCTCACCGACGAACTCGGTGCGGCGCTCGCCGGCCGGTCGCTGCCGCCCGGTGTCGACGCGGAGAGCCTGGCCGCCGACCCGCGCGCCATCGGCCAGTTGCCGGCCGCCCTGCGCGGGCCGGTGCTCCAGGCGTACTCGACGTCGATCACCGACGTCTTCCTGTACGCGGCACCCGTCGTCCTGGTCGCCTTCGTCTTCGCCTGGCTGCTCAAGGAGGACAAGCTGCGCGGATCGGTGACGGCACCCGATGCGAGCGAGACCCTGGCGTCCAACCCGGTCGAGCGGTCCTCGTACGACGAGTGCGCGCGGGCCCTGTCCGTGCTGGCCACCCGGGAGGGCCGCCGCGAGGTCTACGTCAAGATCACGGAGAGGGCGGGTCTCGACCTGCTGCCCGCCGCCAGCTGGATGCTGCTGCGCATCAAGCGCCACGGCACCGTGGAGCCCGCCCGGCTCGCCGAGGTGGCCCCCGTACCGCTGCGGGTGATCAACGACGCGGCCCGGCAGCTGGAGGGGCGCGGGCTCGTCCGGCGGGTGGGGTTGCAGATGATGCTCACCGAGCCGGGCGCGGAGGCGGTGGTGAAGCTCGCCCAGGCCCGCGAGGACTCACTCGCCGAGCTCCTCGGTGACTGGTGGGGGCCCGACCGGCCGACCGACCTGGTCGCCCTGGTCTCCGAGCTGACGGCGGAGACGAGCGGGTCGAGCAAGGAGCGCCCGCACAGCCCCGAACCCAAGCGCGACCACGCGGCGGGCCGCCCGCGCCGGGGGGAGTAGCGCAGCCCTTACGCCGCCCGCAGCTCCTTGGCGAACCAGTGGTCGGCGTAAGGGCTGCGGCCGAACGCCGGAACCTCCTGGTAGCCGTGCTTCGCGTACAGGCCGCGGGCCTCGACCAGGTCGTGGCGGGTGTCGAGCCGCAGCCGGGCGAGCCCCCACGCCCGTGCCCGGTCCTCCAGCGCCGCGAGCAGCAGCCCGCCGCCGCCCGTGCCCCGGAACTCCGGGCGGACGTAGACCCGGGTCAGTTCCGCGGTGTCCGCCTCCACGAGGACCAGGCCCGCGCAGGCCGCCGCCCTGGCCCCGTAGCGGCCGACGACGAAGTCACCGGTCGGCGCGGTGAGCCGGTCGGCGCCGTCCTCGGTGAGCCCTTCGTCGATCTCCTCGGCCGTCGCCGGACGGCCCCAGTAGCGGCTGGCGACCTCGTCGTAGTAGTCCCGCCGGAGCAGGGCGGCGTCGGCGGAGTCGAAGGGTTCGGGGGTCACGGTCCAGGTCATTGGGCCATTCTTGCTATCGCACACGTGTATGGACCAGCGATTTCGAGGGGGCGGCGCGGTGGCGCAGGAGAGCGGGGCCCACGTGGTCCAGCGGCTCGGCGAGCGGTGGATCGGGGAGCTGGCCGGGCCGGGCGGTGACTTCGTCTGCTCGCCCGCCGGGCTGTGGCTGGCCCTGACCGCGCTCGCGGCGGGGGCGCGCGGCGGTACCGCCGACGAGCTGCGGGCCGTGCTCGGGGTGGCCGGGCAGGAGGCGGCCGGGGCGGTGACGGCCACGGCCCGGGAGCTGGCGGCCGCCGACGGGCTCGGCGTCGCGACGCGGGTGTGCACCCGTACGCCGGTGCGCCGGAAGGTCCGGAAGGCGCTGCCGGACGTCCTCTTCGGGCCCATGGCCCCCGAGAAGGCCGACGCATGGGTCCGGGAGACGACCGGCGGGCTCGTCGAACGGCTGCCGGTGGTGGTCGACGACGCCATGCTGCTGGTGCTCGTCAACGCGCTCGCGCTCAAGGCGGACTGGGCGATCCCCTTCGAACGGGAGGCGACCGGGGACCGGCCCTTCACCGACGCGGCCGGCGTCACCCGCCAGGTGCCGACCATGTACGGCACGCCCCCGCCGTGGGACGTCTGGATGAGCGGGGGAACGTTCGTCCTCGATCTGCGCTGCGGAAGGCGCCGGGGCGGGCCGCCTCCGGTGAAGGTGCGGCTGGTGCTGGGCCGGCCGGGCGAGGGGGCGGCCGATGTGCTCCCGGCGGCCTGGGCACCGAAAGCGGCGCGGACCGCCCTCGGCGCGGACGCCCTGACCATCGCGGTCCCGCGCTTCACCCTCCGTACGCACATCCGGGCCGCCGGCCAGCTGTCGACGCTCGGGATCCGCCTCGCCACGACGCCCGCCGCCGACTTCTCCGGACTCTCACCCACCCCGCTCATGCTCTCCGAGGCGGTGCAGGAGGCCGTGCTGAAGGTGAACGAGGAAGGTGTGGCGGCGGCCGCCGTGACGGTTCTGCCCGCCCCGGCCGGCGCGGAGCCGGGACCGCTCCCGCGCCGCCTGCACCTCGCCTTCGACCGGCCCTTCGGCATCGTCGTCCTGGACCCGGGCGAGGAGGTCCCGCTCTTCGCCGGCTGGCAGGCGGACCACCCGGTCGACGAGCAGGAGCACTGACCCGTGAGGCCGGGGACGCGGCCTCACCGCAGCGGCGGCGGCGTGAAGACCGGCGGCGGGGGCGGCACCGGGCGCCGCCGCCGGCCCCGTACCACCAGCAGCAGAGCCACGACCACCGCCGCCGCGCCGCCGAGCAGCGTCAGCAGCCAGGCCGGCATACCGCCCCAGGTCAGCAGCGTGTCCCGGTGGACCACCCTCCGGTAGGGGGTGTCCTCGGCGGTCGCCCGCAGCTCGTGGTCGCCGTCGATCCGCTCCGGCGACGGGAAGTACTGGTCGATCGCCGTCACGAAGACCGGCCTGCCGCCCGTGACCGCCGCCAGCGCCTCGTACGGCTCCTTCGCGGGGTCCACACGGCCCGCGTACGCGACCTTCGGGGGCCGCCCGCCGATCGCGCCGCGCGGTTCCATGCGGTGCTCGGCCAGCACGTACAGGTCGAGGGACTGCGGGGTCGCGGCCAGCTCGGACAGGCGCATCGGATAGACCAGCCGGTCACTGGCGAACCGCAGCCGCAGCGGGTCGAGCGTCCCGTTCAGCGTGCCCCCCCGCTTCTCCGGCGCGAGGCGCACCGCCACGTACTCCCACTTCTGCTCGACGTACGGGGTCAGGGCCGTGGCGAGGCGGTCCGGCAGCTCGAAGCCGTTCTCCTCCAGCCAGCCCTCCAGCGCCTTCGGGTCGGTCGCCGCCAGCCGTGCCACGTCGAACGGCCCGAGCCGCTCCCGGCCGACCACCTCGACCGGTGCGGCCGCCGCGGGGGCCGCCGCGCCGTCGGCGGACGAGGTGCCGGAACCGCCGAACGGCCAGTCCTCCTCGCGCGGCCAGAAGTAGTGCCGCTCCTCGTGGACCGGCGCGGTGATCGCCCTGAGCTCGGAGAACAGCGCCGCGTCACCGAGCTCGACCGTGGCGCGGTGCGGCACCGGCATGATCCAGGCCGCGTCGGGCGCGTTCCCCCGGACACTCAGCTGCATCACGATCTGCTCGGTGCTGCCGTCCCAGCCGACCGCCGACGTCTCCCGGTCGACCGCCACCCGGCTGTTCCGGTCCACCACCATCGCCCCGCAGCCGCAGGCGTACGCCGGGGCGATCAGCGACCCCAGCTGCAACGACACCAGCATCAGGGCCAGGGAGAGCGCACGGGCCGCCCAGCCGCGCACCCCCTTCCCCGTTCCGCTTTCTCCCCGCGCGCGCCGCATCTTCCGTCCTCCCCGTCGTTGCTGATCACGGGCTCAGACGTGCGCGGGCCCACACCGGTTCCGGCCGCCCCGGTCCACCCGGCCGGGCGGTCTTCCGGCCGAAGCGGGATGACAGCCGGGCGAAGAGCGGGTTGATTGGGTCTGCCTCATGGCGCAATGCGAAGGTTCACACATGCCGGACAACTGACCGGCGACAGACCTTGGGAGGGTCGGCGCAGCGTGGCGAACGCGGAACACGGTGGGAGTGGAAGCGCGACGGCGGGAGCGGGAACCGGGGCGGCACGGGCGGTGCTCTGGCTGGTCGTGGCCGCGCTGGCCGTCCGGCAGATGACGGTGGTGCTGCGGCAGCCACCGGGCGAACGGCTCACCGACCTGGAGACCTGGATCGGTGAGAACGGTGTGCTCCACGTGACCGGCTCGCTGTACGACACCGACCGGTTCACCGGCACCCCCTTCGCCGGGCTCGTCCTCAAGCCGCTGACCCGTACCGCCGAACAGAGCCTCGGCGTCGCCTGGACCTTCGGCTCGCTCCTGCTCGTCGCCGCCCTCGGCGTGGTCGCGGCCCGCGCCCTGCCCGGCCCGGTCGGCCGGCGCACGGCCCTGCTCGCCGCCCCCGTCGCGATCAGCCTGCTCATGCTCTCGCTGCCGGTGCGCAACGCCCTCCACCTGGGCCAGGTCAGCATCCTGCCCGTCCTCCTGGTCCTCGTCAGCCTCTTCGCCGTCCGCGGGGAACGCAAGGCCGGGGTCCTCATCGGGGTGGCCGCAGCCCTCCAGCCGACCGTGCTCCTGTTCGCCCTCCTGCTGTGGCTCACCGGCAGACGCCGCTCCGCGCTCACCGCCGCCGCCGCGTTCGCCGCCTGCACGGCCCTGGCGTGGGCCGCGATGCCGCACGACTCGTGGACGTACTGGGTGCACCACGTCGCCGGGGCCGGTCTCGGCGACCAGGCGGACAGCCTCGCCAACCAGTCCCTGCACGGGGCGCTGCTGCGCCTCGGCCTCGCCGGACCGCTGGAGATCGCGCTGTTCCTGGTGCTGGCCGCCGCCGTCTGCGTCATCGGCCTGCGCCGCGCCGTGCGGTACGCGCGCGACGGGCAGCTCCTGCTCGCCGTGGCCGTGACCGGCTGCGTCGCCGTCGCCGTCTCACCGACCGCCTGGCAGCACCAGCTGCTGTGGGTGCTGCTCGCCGTGGTCGGCCGGGCGGGCAGGCGCGCCTCGGACCGGATGGTGTGGCCGGCCGTCGTGGTCCTGGTGACCACCCTCCCGGGCACGATGCTGCTGCCGAACATCGGGGCGGTGTTCCCGGTACGCGACAACGTGCTGCTGATCGCCGCACTCGGGACCGCCTGCGCCGCCCCGTTCCTGCCGCGCACCTCCCCGTACTGGCAGCGGCCCGTGCCCACCGCGTACGCGCGGCCCGTCCCGGCCCGCTGGAGCAGGGTGCCGCTGCTTCCGTTCTGGCGGCGGGTGTTCAGCCGGCCCAACCTGCTGCTCGAACTCCTGCTGATCCGGGTCGTCTACTCCGCGTACGCGCACGTCAGACTGGCCGCCACCGCGGGGCGGGACACCGCCGAGCGGCACGGGCGGCAGATCCACTCGGTCGAACGGTGGCTGCACATCGACATCGAGCACCGGGTCAACCACGCGGTCGCGGGCATCGGCGGGCTGCGGGACTTCTTCGACTACTACTACTCGACGTTCCACTTCCTCGTCCCGCTGGCCATCCTCGCCGTGCTGTACGTACGCCGCCCCGCCGACTACCGCTGGGCGCGCTCCACCCTCGGCCTCGCCACGCTGCTGGCACTGGCCGGCTTCTGGCTCTACCCGCTGGCCCCGCCGAGGCTGATGCCCGGGCTCGGCTTCATCGACACCGTCCACGGGGTCCAGGACTTCGCCGAGCCGGACTACGGGGCGCTGACGGCGATGACCAACCAGTACGCGGCGATGCCCTCGCTGCACTTCGGCTGGTCCCTGTGGTGCGGGGTGGTCATCGTGCTGCTCGCCCCGAAGGCGTGGATGAAGGCGCTCGGGGTGCTGCATCCGCTGTTCACGGTCTTCGCGATCGTCGCGACCGCCAACCACTGGGTGCTGGACGCGGTGGGCGGGGCGGTGGTCGTCGCACTCGGGTTCCTGATCGCCCACGTGCTCGCCGGCCCGCGCCGGCTGCGCGGGGCGCCCAGGGCTCCGGACGACGGGAGCCGGGAGCCGGAGAGGGCCGCGGTCCGGGTGGCGGACGGCGAGGCGGTGGCGGGCAGGCCGTAGCTCGTACGCGACCGAAGGGGTGCGAGGACGTGAAAACGTCCTCGCACCCCTTCGGTCTGTGGATCGTCGCCCCTCCAGCATCCGCCCGCCCCCCGCCTCCCGCCACTCGAACGGCTCAGGGCGACACGGGGGACGAACCGGCCGGGTACGCCGAAGCCCCGGCCGCGGTGCGGTCGGGGCTTCGGCGGTCACCGGGCCGGGCCGGCTCAGTACCAGTTGTGGGCCTGCCAGAAGTCCCAGGCGCCACAGGGGCTGCCGTAGCGGGAGTCCATGTAGTCCAGGCCCCACTTGATCTGCGTGGTGGGGTTGGTCTGCCAGTCGGAGCCGGCGGACGCCATCTTCGAACCGGGCAGCGCCTGGACCAGGCCGTAGGCGCCGGAGGAGGCGTTGGTCGCGCTCGGGTTCCAGCCGCTCTCGTGGCTGACGATGTTGCTGAAGCACTGGAACTGGGCGTCGTCACCGATCATCTGCCTCGCCGTGTCCTGGGCACTGCCGGCGGACGTCGGTGCGGCGGACGGGGCCGCCATGGCCGGGGAGACACCCAGGCCGACGCCGGTGGCTCCCAGCAGCACGGTGGCGCCGGCGACGGCGGCCTTGCGACGGGCGGTGCGGGGCGCGGAGATGAGGTTACGGGCGAACGACACAGGGAACCTAACGGTGGGGAACAGGGCAGTCGCGGGCTCGGTCCGAATCCTGCGTGGACCGGCGCTCGTTGACCGCGGTCCTGGTGGGGACCCCGCGGTGGTCGGCGACGAGATCCAGTCTTAGGGGCGCCGTTCGGCCGTGGCAACGACCCCCGGTACGACCCCGCCTCGCACCCCGGACCGAAGGTCCCGAGCCGCCCCGGAACGCGTCACGGCAGGTCGCCGGGGCCGTGGCGGGCCCTGCGGGCCGGGTGCGCGGCTCCTACCCCGCTTCGTACAGGACCATGGTCCTGTGGGTGCCCTCACTCGCCCCGGCCACCGAATGTGACCTGGGCCTCGAAGGAAGCGCGCCGGGTGGCCCGCCGCAGCGCCTTCAGCAGCGGCGCCCCCACCGTCAGCGTCAGGACGACCGTGAGCACGGCCCGGCCCAGGTCCCAGCCGAGCGACGTCGTGGCGCAGTACGCGAGGAAGCGCACCAGGTTCTCGCCCAGCGGGTCACCGGCCCGGAAGGAGATGCCCGAGGCGAGGCCGGGCACGATCGTCCACCCGTACAGATTCATGACCGTGCCGTACGCGAACGACGCGGCGGCCCCGTACGCCGCGAGCATCAGCAGCTCCCCGCGCCCGCGCAGCCGGTCCGGCCCCGGCAGCAGGCCCGCGCCCATCGCGAACCAGCTCATCGACAGCATCTGGAACGGCATCCACGGACCCACCCCGCCGGTCAGCAGGGCGGAGGCGAACATCGTCACCGAACCCAGCACGAAGCCGAAGCCCGGCCCCAGGACCCGTCCGCTCAGCACCATCAGGAAGAACATCGGCTCCAGGCCCGCCGTGCCCGCCCCCAGCGGGCGCAGCGCCGCCCCGACCGCGGCCAGCACCCCCAGCATCGCCACCGCCTTCGCGTCGAGCCCGGCGTCCGCGATCATCGCGACCACCACCCCGACCAGCAGCGGCAGCAGCGCGGCGAACAGCCACGGCGCGTCCTGCGCGTGCGCGAGCCCCGAGTCCCGGTCCGCGAGCAGCGGCCACCCGAAGGCGGCCACCCCGATGGCGCTGATCAGCACCAGCGCCACGATCGCCCGCGGGCCCAGCCGGACCGGGCCGCCGCCGCGCCTCCGCACGCCGCTCACGCGCCACCCCCCAGGGCCGCGCGCACCTGGGAGACGGTGAGCCATTCCTGCGGGGCGAGGATCTTGGAGGTCTGCGGGGCGAACGCGGGCGAGGACACCACGACCTCGGCGGTCGGCCCGTCCGCGACGACCTCCCCGTCGGCGAGGATCACCACCCGGTGCGCCAGCTCGGCGGCCAGCTCCACGTCATGGGTGGCGAGCACGATGGCGTGGCCCTCGGCGGCAAGGGCGCGCAGCACCCCGACCAGCCGGGCCTTCGCCGCGTAGTCCAGGCCCCGGGTCGGCTCGTCCAGGAGCAGCAGCGGCGGCCGGGCGGTGAGCACGAGGGCGAGCGCCAGCGCGAGGCGCTGCCCCTCGGACAGATCGCGGGGGTGCGTGTCGTCCGCCACCCCGGGCAGCAGCTCGGAGACCAGCGCCCGGCAGCTGCCCGGCTCGGCCCCGGCGTCGGCGTCGGCCGCCGCGCACTCGGCGGCGACCGTGTCCGCGTACAGCAGATCGCGCGGTTCCTGCGGTACGAGCCCCACACGGCGCACCATCTCGCGCGGCGGGGTGCGGTGCGGGGCCCGGCCACCGGTCAGGACGGTGCCCGAGGTGGGCTCGACCATGCCGACGAGGGCGCCCAGCAGCGTGGACTTGCCCGCGCCGTTGCGCCCCATCAGGGCCAGGGTCTCGCCGGCGCCGACGGTGAGAGACACCCGGCGCAGCGCCTCGACCCGGCCGCGCCGCACCCCCAGCCGCTCGACCCGGGCGGCCGCGGTCCCCTCGGGGACGGACTCCGGGACGGGGGCCTCCTGGGGGGCGCGGCCGAACAGCCGGGCGAGGGCGCCCCGGCGTGGGGCGGGGCGGGGCGGGGGGAGGGGGGTGTCCGGGGCGCTGGACCGGGGTGTGCCGCTTCCGCCCACCGGCCCCGGCGCCATGTCCGCCAGCCGGTCGCGCAGAGCGCCGGCGCGACGCCGGGCGTCCCGGACCGAGAGCGGCAGCGGGTCCCAGTCCGCGAGCCGCCCGAGCGCGACGACCGGCGGGTGCACCGGCGACACCGCCATGACGTCGGCGGGCGTCCCCATCACCGGGGCGGCGCCCGGCGACGGGAGCAGGACGACCTGGTCCGCGTACTGCACGACGCGCTCCAGCCGGTGCTCCGCCATCAGGACCGTGGTGCCCAGGTCGTGGACGAGCCGCTGGAGGACCGCGAGGACCTCCTCGGCCGCGGCCGGGTCCAGCGCGGACGTCGGCTCGTCGAGGACCAGGACCCGGGGGTGCGGGGTGAGGACCGAGCCGATCGCGACCCGCTGCTGCTGACCGCCGGACAGGGTGGCGATCGGGCGGTCACGCAGCCCGGCCAGGCCCAGCAGGTCGAGGGTCTCCTCGACCCGCCGCCGCATCACGGCCGGAGCCAGGCCCAGCGACTCCATGCCGTAGGCCAGCTCGTCCTCGACCGTGTCGGTCACGAAGTGGGCGAGGGGGTCCTGGCCCACCGTGCCGACCAGGTCCGCGA
Organism: Streptomyces sp. NPDC019224; assembly: GCF_040632605.1. Classification (NCBI taxonomy): domain Bacteria; kingdom Bacillati; phylum Actinomycetota; class Actinomycetes; order Kitasatosporales; family Streptomycetaceae; genus Streptomyces; species Streptomyces sp. NPDC019224. Next base: position 53,693 of record NZ_JBEYCF010000050.1, read on the forward strand.
GCTCCCGGGGCTTGTGCGTACGGGTGTCGCGGCCGTCCACGGTGACCCGCCCGGTCAGCCGGCCGCCCGTGAAGTGCGGCACCAGACCCGAGACGGCACCCAGCAGCGTCGACTTGCCGACCCCGGAAGGGCCGACGAGCAGCACCAGCTCACCCTCCGGGACCGTCAGGTCGACCCCCGTCAGGGTGGGGCGCCCGGCCCCCTCGTACCGCACCGAAACATCGTCGAACCGGATCACACGTGCTCCTGGGAACCTGTGGGGGAGGGCGGGACGGGCGCGACCACCGCCGGAAGCAGCCCGAGCAGCACGGCGGCGGCCGGCCACAGCGGCAGCACGGGAGCGGTCAGCGGTACGACCCCGGGGTGCAGCGCCGCCGGATCGGCGCTCTGGGCCCAGATCATCGCCGCCGCGACCGCCGCACCGGACCCGGCGACCAGCCAGGCCCGCACCCCCCACCGGTCGGGCCGGTAGCGGGTCCGCACCGAACGCGCCCCGCCGAGCCGCAGCCCCGCCAGCGCGGCGGCGAGACCGGCGGCGAGCAGCGGCACCCCGTAGCCGGCGCCCTCCGCGGCCAGCAGTCCGTACGTACCGGCGCACACGCCGAGCAGCCCGCCGAGCGTGAGGACGTTCGTGGTGTGCCGGACGGCGGCCGGGACCCGGGCGGTGCGGCCGTAGCCGCGCGCGTCCATCGAGGCCGCCACCGCGACCGACCGTTCGAGGGCGCCCTCCAGGACCGGCAGTCCGATCTGGAGTACGGCCCGTACCCCGCCGGTCGGCCGGCCGCGCAGCCGGCGGGCGGTGCGCAGCCGCAGCACGTCGGCGACCATGTTCGGCGCGAACGTCATCGCCACGACGACGGCGACCCCGGCCTCGTACAGCGCGCCGGGCAGCGACTTCAGGAGCCGGGCCGGGTTCGCGAGGGAGTTCGCCGCGCCGACGCAGATCAGCAGGGCCGCCAGCTTCGCCCCGTCGTACAGCGCGAACAGCAGCTGCTCGGCGGTGACCCGGCCGCCGATCCGGACGCCCTTCGCCCAGTCGGGCAGCGGCATCTCGGGCAGCGTGAACAGGGTGTGCGTGCCGGGGACCGGGGAGCCGAGGAAGACGGAGAACAGCAGCCGGACCGCGATCACGAACAGGCCGATCCGGATGAACATCCCGTACGAGCGGGCCCACGGCGCGTCCGTGCGGCGGGCGGCCACCACGTAACCCGCGACCCCGACCAGCAGGCCGAGGAGCAGCGGGTTGGTGGTCCGGGACGCGGCGGTGGCCAGGCCCAGCGCCCACAGCCACCAGGCCCCGGCCGGCAGCGCGTTGCTCCGGGTGGCGGCGGGGGCGCGCCAGGCGGGGAGCCGGTCCGTCCCGGTGTCCGTACGGCCGGCCGTCGGGCCGGTCATCCGCGGCGGCGGCGGGCCTGCGCGACGGCGGCGATGCCGAGGAGCAGCACGGCGCCGATCCCGACGAGGACGCCGGCCGACGGACCGCCGTCGTCGCCGTGGCCGCCGGTGGAGGCTGCGGAGGCGGCCGGGGTGGGCGTCTTGCCGCCGTCGTCCGTGCCGCTGTCGCTGTCGCCGTTGCCGGAGACCTGCTCGCCGCAGCCGGTGGCCGGGTAGCCGGAGATCGCGCAGAGCATCGCGCTCGCGTCGTAGCGCAGCGGCTTGGCGACCGCCGCCAGGGCCTCCGCGCTGCTCGCGTCCTTCGCGACCCGCGCGCAGGCGGTGCGCGGCGGGGGCGGGGTCTCCCCGTCCGGCGCGTCGGCCGCGGTGCCCGGGTCGATGACGACCGCGACGCGCTTGCTGCCGTCCTTCGCCGGGGTGTCCGCGCAGACCTCTGCGAAGTCGGGGGCGCGGCGCGGCTCGGAGGCGTCCTGCGAGTCGGCGCTCACCGAGAACCGGAAGCCCTGCACCGAGCCGTCCTCGGGCCGGACGAGCGAGGGCCCTTGCGTGGCGTACGACCAGCCGCTCGCCGTGCCCTCCCAGAACGACCAGTAGCGGTAGCCCGCCGCCTGCGCCGTGCCCGCGCCGAGCACGGCCAGGACGGCACCGGCGACCAGGAGCGCGGCGGCCCGTGCGACGCGGCGGTGGGGCTGCCGGGTGGCCTCGGACCGGGCGGCCACGCCCCGGCACGCACGCTTCCGGTGTTGTCGTCGGTCAGCGACGCTCCGCGTCGACTCCCTCCTCCGCCTTGGAATCGCACGCACCGGACCGCGTCCGCTCGTCCGGCCCGAGGCCACCCGGCAGCCCCTCACAGCTGGTTCTTGCGGCGGCCGCTGATCAGGAAACCGGCGCCCGCGCCGACCGCGAGGCCGATGCCGACGAACCACCAGACGCCGCCGATGCCGTCGCCGTCGCCGCTGTCCTTCTTCTCCTCGTCCTCCGTGGCCGTGGGCTCCGGCTTCTTCACGGCGGCCGGCTCGGGGCCGGTCGCGTTCAGCTGGGAGACGAGGTCGGCGCCGCCGAAGTCGTGCACGTCCGCGCCGGTCGCGTGGGCGGCCAGGATCAGCTGGGCGTAGGCGGCGGGGCCGCTCTGCTGCGCCCAGGCGGCGGAGTTCTTCTTCAGCCAGGCGACCGAGCCGGCCGCCTTGTCCTTGTGGCCGGCGGCGGACAGGGCGACGACCGCGTCGGCGGTGTTGCCGAAGTCGGGCTGCGGCTCGCTGTCCTCGGCGCCGGGCATCGGGGCCGCGTCGAGGTGGCCGCTCTTCGCGAGGGCGGTGGCGAGGTAGGAGGCGCCGTTCTGCGCGGCCTGCTCCGGTGCGAGCGGGGAGCCCTTGTGGCAGGAGGGGTCCTTCACGGCCGCGTTGTCCGAGACGACCAGGCCCTTGCCGAGTGCGCCGAGGACACCGGCAGCGGTGGCGTCACCGTTGGCGGCGAGCTTGCCGGCCTTGTCGGGCTGGTAGGCGAAGGCGCCGCCGTCCTTGCCGCCGCAGGGGATGGAGAACGCGAGCAGTGCGGTGTAGGGGGTCTTGCCGCCGGGCGTCGTCACGTCGCCCAGCTTCTCGCCGGCCCGGGCGAGGGCGCCGATCACGATGGACGTGGAGTTCGCGTCGCTGGGGCTGCCGGCGGTGTAGCCCCAGCCGCCGTCCTCGTTCTGGACGGACTTGAGCCAGCTGACCGCGTTCGCGAGGGCGTCCTGGTGACCGCCGACCGCGCGCAGGGCCTGGGCGGCGGCGGCCGTGGCATTGGTGTCGACCATGGTCTTGTCGGTGCAGGGCGCGGAGGCGTCCGGGCGGTACGCGGGGAACGCGCCGCTGTCGCACTGCTGGCCGGTCAGCCAGTCGACGGCCTTGGTGGCCGGGGTCACGCCCACGGCCTGCTGCGCGAGGAACGCGAGCGACTGCCGCCACACCCCGTCGTAGGTCGGGTCGCCGGTGCCGTAGAGCCCGGAGGGCAGTGCGGCCGAGGGGGAGGGGGACGGAGACGGCGCGGCGACGGCGGCCGGGGCGGCGGCCGCGCAGAGCGCGGCGGCGGTGACGGCGAGCGCGGCGGCGCTGCGGCGTACGGTCATGGCGGGTGGTGCCTCTCCTGGGGAACCGGACACCGGCACACACAGGCACCAGGCTCCGGCTCCGTTTACCTCGACGGGGCCGGCCGCCGGGGTTCCGGCGGCGTGAGCCGGTCACGACGCGGACAGGGCATTCCGACTTCCGCCTCGCGGCGGTTCACGGATGGGGTCTCCCCTGCTCGAGCGGAGTCGAGAGCTTGGGGAAGGGTCAGTGCCGGATTCGCACCGGCTTCCCCCTGAACGGGCATGATGACGACTCGCACAGTCTAGCGGGCGGGGGCGCGGGGCCGTGGGGGTGCGCCTGCGGGCGGCCCTGTTCCCCTGCCCCCTTCCCGAAACCGGGCCTCCGCCCCGGGCCCCGCGCCTCAAACGCCGGCGGGGCTCGGTTTCGGGGCGCCGCCCGGGGGGGCGCCGGGGGCGGGGCGCAGCGCCTCGACTCCCTCGTGCATGGCGCGCAGGGGCG
>NZ_JBEYCF010000051.1:0-57078 GCF_040632605.1 Streptomyces sp. NPDC019224
TGGCTGGCCTAGACAACCGACACGCTATGAACAAGGCCCCGTTTCCGGTGCCCGCACCAAGGCTCCGTCACCTGATCCAGGACGCCGTACGGGCCCTCATCGAACGCCCCACGGTTGAGAAACAGCTAGTCAGACACTGCTGCTGGTCAAGGCTAGGCGGGAAGCCAATCGGCTGAACTCAGTCCACAGGTAGTCCACGAGACCTGGTCACCTTCCTTGGGAGCTCTCTCATCTGCCGAACGGGAATGTTTGGTTCTGGCAAGTGTCGCCGGGGCGGTCTCCACGTGGTTTCGGGGGGCTACGCAAGAGCGTCGTGCCGCGTACTGTCTGCTGGCTGCGGAGCTCGGAGGCTGCGACACCCGACGAAGCTGCCTGGACGTGCGGGGCGGCCGCGAAATTGAGCATCTGACCTGGGGGAACGCTGGAAGACCGCTACAGTAACCGTGTCGACGAGACTAGTTGGTTCGTCATAGGCATGGAGGTAGAGAGGATCCGATGGGGATAAAGCGAGGTGTCACACGTCGCCGCAGTTCGTGGCCGCCGGAAGCGGTGTTGGACAAGGCTGAGCCCCTTGTTGATCAGTCACTCTTCAGTCGCTCCGTGATCAGCCCTCTCAGATACCCGGGCGCCAAGCGTCAGTTGGTACCTGTCATCGAGGGTCTCATCGCCGCCAACATTCCCCCCCCACGCCTGCTAGTGGAGCCGTTCTGCGGAGGCGCGACGACGACCTTGAGGCTACTCGGCGCAGGAGTGGCTGAGCACGGCATCCTGGCAGACGTCGACCCGCTGGTTGCTGCCTTCTGGAAGACAGCCGCCTTCGATGCGTCGTGGCTGATCTCTTCCATGCATGAGCTGACGATAACGGTCGAGGAGTGGGACCGTTGGCGTGCCGCCAGTCCTCGCAGCCGACGAGATCGTGCTCTGAAGTGCCTCTTCTTGAATCGCACGACCTTCTCGGGGATCCTCCACGGCCGGGCGGGACCCATCGGCGGGCGTGCTCAAGCATCGAAGTACACGATTGACTGCCGATTCGGCCTGGAGGGTCTGACCCGAAGGATCAATGGTGTGGCCGAACTGGCCTCGACAGGACGCCTACTGGATGTCTGGCAGGCTGACTGGCGAACTACCCTACAGAGGGTCTCCGAACGCTTCGGGTTCCTTGAAGATCACGAAGTGGTCGTCTACTTGGACCCACCATACGTAGACAAGGCCCTGTGGCTGTACGAGTGGTCGTTTGATAGCGGGGAACACGGCGCCCTCGCCTCGGCTCTGCTGACAGACACTCATTATCGCTGGCTACTGTCTTACGACGACCATGGAGCGGTACGCGACCTGTACTGCGATCAGCAGGGGCAGACGACGTTGCACGTCTCTCACAGGTACACCGCGGCGGGTTCCGAAAAGCGCACCGTCAAGGATGAGTTGCTCGTGACGAACCTCCCAACGATCCCGCCTTCGGACGACTACAGGGTCCTAGATCTACAAGAGCCTGCCAACTAGCGCGAGTTGGACTAGCCTCAACTGGGGCCCCTCTGCGTTCGATGTGAAGTCGTCGGAGGCGCAGGGGCGCTAGGCCGGCGTCAGGTCACACCTGCGCAGGCGCGGTTCTGTCTGGTAGGCAGGCCGGAACTAGCTCTAGGGGAGGGCACATGACCAGGCTATCGGGTATTGCTGGAGCGGCCACAGCTGGCGGGAACCCGTTGACGGCGCTACTCGATGGCGCTAAGAGGCTGGGCGGGATCTACCACCTTGACTATGACAAGGCCATCGTCATCACCGACGACTTCGTAAAGAGGGAAGCGGGTGGTATCCCGCGCAACGGATTCCTCCTGGCGGCAGCCACGGTGCCTACTAAAGAGACGAATGCCCCGCTAGACGAAGACGAAGTTATCTTGCTCCGCGTCCGGGGAACCGCTGCGCTGCCCAATGAGAGCGAATTGATCGCCACGCGGCTCGCGGCCATGCGCACCGCAGATGTTCGCGATCAGCGACCGGAAGCCGTGATCGATAACCTGACCTCAAGCCAGATCGAGATGTCCGCTTTTGACTGCGAGGTACTTGGGACCTTCTACTCGGATTTGGTTGCACGTCAGCCGTATGTACAGTGGGGCGCCGATATCGACAACGTGTACTCGGGTGCCCGCTATTTTGTATACCTCCCCTCAGCGGAAGTGCTCTCCTTCATCGCTTCTTATCCTGACAAAACATCGGAAGAGATCGAGAAGAAAGAAGAGCCTGACCTGATCGACATTGGTGTTGTCCGTTTCTCTTCCACGCGCCGCCGCGCGGTAGCTGCAAAGATGGACAATGTCCCCGTGAAGGTTCGCGTAACCGACTTCATCTCGCGAAAGACCGCGGTCCTCGGGATGACACGTGTGGGTAAGTCGAACACCAATAAGACCCTTTGCACGGCCGTCTTCGAACATGCAGCGCGAACTCGAAAGAACATCGGTCAGCTTATTTTTGACCCACAGGGTGAATACGCCAACGTAAACGAGCAGGACAAAACTGGCCTTCGGTTGCTGGGTATCGGCGGCGATCGCGTCCGGATCTACAAGATGAAGCCCGATCCCGACGATAGCCAGGAATTCCCCCTGGCTGTGAACTTTCATGACACGAATGAGTTTCCCATGGTATGGGAGATGCTGGGGGATTCACTTGCGGACATGAGCGCTTCATATGCTAACGCGTTCAAGACAGCTCGGCTGCTGGAACCCGATCGTGACGACTATCCCGTCGGACCTGCTGGCGAGCGCGAATATTACGACACCCTTTGCGATGTCCAAAGGGGCAAACTTGCATTCTATGCCCTGCTTGCCAAGGCGAGCTACCCAGGGTCTGCACCAGGTTTTACTCTCCGTTTCAAGATGGACAAGGCCACCCGGGCCGCGTTTGAAAAGGATCGACCGAGCATCCTCGAGTTGGTAAATTCCAACAATGGTCTCTGCGCTGTCCATTCCCCCGCGGAGGCCAAGACGGTTGTTACGTGGCTATCGGAACGCATAGCAGAGGTCGTGAACGACAATGTGCCACCCCAATATCAGCAAGTGAATGCCGCCACGTGGCAAAACTGCGATCCTTTTATGGCAGTGCTGGCCGTCTTTGACGCCAGGGTAGGAAGCGCGGTAATCAACCGAATTAGGACACTGGTTGACTTCCATGACCCCGCGAGTCGCGGTGATCTAGCTGACAAAGTTTGGGATGATCTGGTGGCAGGAAGGCTGGTGATTATTGACCTCTCCGTCGGGAGTGACCGAGTCATCACGATGCTTTCCGAGCGCCTGGTTTTCCGGCTCATCGATCGCGCCAATCAGCGATTCAGGGCAAACTTGCCAAATGCGCCAATTCAGATCGTAGTTGAAGAGGCTCACAACCTCTTTGATCGAACTAAGGCGGGCAAGTCCACCGTAAAGGACGACCCCTGGGTGCGCCTCGCGAAAGAAGCCGCCAAGTACGAAATGGGCCTTGTGTACGCGACGCAAGAGGTAACGAGCATTGACAAGCGAATTCTGTCAAACACCTCGAACTGGGTCGTGGCGCATCTGAACTCTGACAATGAGACGCGTGAACTGAGTCACTATTACGACTTTGCCGTCTTTGCCGATGGCCTGCGGAAAGTGGAGGATCGCGGCTACGCCAGAATGAAGACATTCTCAGGGAAGTACATCGTTCCGGTGCAGATCGCGAAGTTTGACCATGCCATGATCAACCGTGCGCGCGAGGCGGCTGGTCTTCCTCCTATCAATCCCTGAGGGTGATGAAATGCCTTACGAGCAAGAGCGGGCCTCACGGATTGGCCATGTACAAACTGCGCTCAGTCCCGCGATCAGCGAAGCGATGGAGCGCTGGCAAACCCCCGCCCTTGAGGTAGGTGATCCTGCTCATATCACAGAAAGGCTCACTTCACTCGAGAATCTAAACAGAGATGACCGCCCCGATCCAACATTTGCCATCGCCTTTGACGGCTCTAACCAGGAAGTTGAGGCTCGCCCGGGGTACCCGTCGGTCCGTGTGGGCTACATTCAGATCGCCGGCGTGTACGTCGACATCTTGAAGTTCCTAGGGGCCAACAGCTCAGGACTTGTTAATGCGCGTCAGCTGGAACGTGCACAGATAACGCAGACGGTGAACAGCGTCCTCCCTGGGTCCAACGTTTTCCTCAAAGGAGTCACTGGGCGAGACTCCTGGCGCGCGGAGTTCGACAGGAGTTTCGCTGAGTCAGAGATCACTGATTTCGGTAATTCATTCAGTCTTACCGATGCTCTCATGACCATCCACGGCAAACCCGGTGCTCCGGCTTCGTCTCTAACTCTGAGTAAATGCCCGGCCTGTGGAGCGTCAGACCAGAGAGTAACGGCCTCAGGGGGCGTATGTGCGACTCCGGACTGCATGGAGAAGCTTTACCCAACAGATGTCCTTCGCGGATACGAGGAGTTCACTGACGATGGGGAGAATGCACTCACTCTCACGCGAGCCATGAACATGGCTGAACGCCTGCTACTTATTTCCTACATTGACGGCTTCTATCGGGTGGAACCCCGGATGCTGTCACAAGGCATCTTTATTACTGACGGCCCATTGGCTGTCTACGGTCCTGCTGCACCCATGAAGTCCAAGTTCCTCGAATATTGGACTCAACTTTGTGTTGCCATGGATCGGCGCGACATCGCGCCTCCTCTGTTGGTTGGAATTGAGAAGTCCGGCCGCTTCGCCGATCACGCACGTGTAATTGAGCGTCACATCCCAAACGGGCACGTCATGATGCTGGATACTCCTTATATCAATCGATATGTGACGAATCAAAAACCCGACCATCACTATGGGAAAGATGAGTTCTACGGTCGCCGCTTCATCTACAAGACGAGTACCGGCGAGTCACTCGTCGTGACGGTTCCGCGAGTTCCTGGGGGGCATCCATATGAGAAACCTCGTCGGGATAGCGCCGGCGACTTCATCCAGGTTCCATCCGAAAAATACGAGTCGTATCCAACGCTCAGAGTGACCCTTGAGGCACTGGATCTCATGCAGACCCAGTTGTATCCCAACGCCGTTATTCCTGTCGCCCTCGCCCATTCGGCTTCTTCGCTCCCCTTGGGAACGGGCCGCAGCGTCCTGACGCTGCTCGCTCAAAGAAGCCTTGGAATGCCACAAGACAGCGTTGGACTGAGTCGGTTCAAGCCGCCCAAATATAGGTAACAGGGATGCTAAAGGTAACACCTATCGGGTGTAAATAATGGAGTGGACGGGGCGGCTTAATCGTAGTCCCCGTTCTCCTCGGCTAGCTTGATTAGCTGGAGAAAGTAACGTGAGGCTCCGCATGTGGATGGCGAATCTAAATTTCGTTCATGCCGCCGTTTACATACCATTGGCTATCAGCCAAGGCATTGCAGAGAGCGCCCTCCCACGTATTACCCGCAGTCGACCAATATCCCGCTGCGGCCTCCTGTAGGTGCAGGCGCAGCTCATCTGGCCCGGCACGTTTGAGTAGGCCGGAGTGCTGTATTCTGTCAGTCGCGAGCTTTCCTGCCGCGGCAAGGGCGTACTGTCGGCGCAGCCCAAAAAACGTAAAGTGTCGTACTACCCGATCGGTAAAAGTAGCGCTCCAGTCGCCACCCGGTCTAACAAAATACTCGGCACGAGCTGGCGAATCTTCGTGAATCCGTGCCTCCAGCCATTGACTCGTTCCTAGGCTGTCGAAGTAGGGATGAAGGAGCGTCTCGGTTTCATCTGCGGGATCCTTACTGGACTTCCTTTGGTTGCACTTGTTGCATGCCGGGACCAAGTTCGCTGGAGTGATCGCCAGAATTGGGTATTCACTCTTAGGTAGCTGGTGGTCGAGAGTTGTTGCGATCCCTCGCCCGCACAAAGGGCAACGCTCGTACGGTGCACCCGCCAGGATTTGATCATATATATCCCGGCCGGCCTTGCTAGTGACCAAGCCGCCGTCGTACGCGAATTCTAGGTACTCTCCATCGCTCCCTGTTGCAGGAAGTTGTCTGCTGAGATCGTGCAACGTTCCGTCACGCCCGGCTGCGAGGTACAGCATCTCTGCCGTTTTCATGTCGGACGTTCGTGCGTCAATCCTATTGGAGTGTGGTTGACGTCGCATTCGTAGCGTCACCGCTGCCGCGGCTTCTGCGACAGTAACCTCAGGAATGTCAAGTTGCAGCATTAGCCCTCGAGTTCAGAGCGGCGCTCAGCGATCAGGGCGCGCAAAAGAGCACGTGCTTCGGTTCCAATTGAATTGAACCGGTCGATAATTTCCTCATAGCTTGCCCCGGAGTCAACCATTTCAGCAAGCCGCCGGTAGTAACCAGTTGCGGTTACCTCAAGGTGGAATACCGAACGAGTCAGATCACCCACGTTCTCGCCCCACGTCTCGATCTCCGGGGGATCAGCCCGCAGCCTTCGGCCGTGCCGGCGGAGCACGAAAGTACACTTGCGGGGGATCTCCTGGAGAACCACAGGAGAGTGTGTCGCGAGCAGAGCCATGCCGTTTCTGTCCCGTAGAAGATCCGAGATGCTCTTAACCAATGCTGACAGTAGGGGTGGGTGAAGGTGCGTTTCTGGTTCGTCGATAAGGACGAGAGTCCGTTCCGTGACGCTTGCGACCAAATGGGTCATCGTCTGATAGACCATTCTGTGCCCTGAACTTAGCTCTTCTAGCAACTCCTCGGCTTCTGCGGCAACCTCATTGATCGGCTCGCCCTCAATGACTCGCAGCAGCAGATCCTCCCGACCCTCAAGGAATCCAGATCCTGCGTAGTTGAGGGTCTGCATAGCTTGTAGCCATAGCTGCCGTCTCGTGCCGATCATGCAGACTTCAAAACTTTCTAGAAACTCGCGCTTTTGATCTGCCTCTGGCTTTAGGAAAGTTCCTCTATTTCCGCTTGCGTGAAGCCCAACGTATTTAAACGGGAGCAGTGTCGAAGTGCGCGTGTCGCTGGCGAAGAGAGTGTCAAAGGCGCTGAATGATACGGCGACGACATTCATTGGCTCCGCCGTATCATCGCTCAAGTCTGAGATGATTGCCGCGCTCCTGGAAACTTTACTCGCTAGCTGATGCAGGATTCTAGTTTTTCCGGCACCGTTGCGACCGATCAGCGCGTAAACATTTGATGGCGGATCGGAGTGGGGGTCCACCTTAAAGCGAAGATTAATGGAATTGGAGGCGCCAATTGGTTTGGCTTCAAATGTCCACTCGTATTGAACTGTCCTGGCTCGCCCGTAGGCGATCTTGGCTAGGCGATCGATTTCTGCCTCGCGGTTCTCAATCCCGCGCATGACGGATTGTTTCAAAACTGGTGCATCTCGAACCCGGCGCCAGAGATGAGTATTAAATGCGAGATCATTCAACCCGCGGAAGAGGTTGTGACGGATTTCATTCGGCAGCTCGTTTAGATTGGAATAGTAGGAATCGTCGACGCCGAGACTGAAATACCCTTGGGGTAGTCGATCGAATGTTTCGTCGAGTTGTTCGCGGGTTGAGAAGATGCCTGGCAGTTCATCGCTCTGCATTCCGGGGTGTGCAATTCGAAGGCGCCCTATCTTGACAAGTCGACCACCTTGAGTGATGCGTATCTTCAGTTCGAATAGTGTCTGAAATCCGAAATCATCCCATTGCTCCGGGAGCAAGTAGGCGCCTGGTGCTTTTCCGACCGCACTGTGCCACTCAACTAGCTTGAACGTGAAGCTCATCCAGGTAACTCCTAGCCACGTCGGGCGAACCACGGACCGTATGGTGGTGGCAGGCCCGAGCTCCACGTTCGTTCGAAGGCGCTGGCGCGTGCGAGTGCCCAACGCAGATTACCGCTCGGTCGTTTGAGCGGGCACGTCCCGGTTGCGGGCAGTGATACCCCAAGGTCGCCCCTAGGAATCTTCGTTCTCTGGGAATGGCGTCGATGCCCTGCACCGACGCTCGCGGTCGGTGGAGCGGCTTTGGGCTGGAGCTGCTTTGGCGCGAGTGATCATGGCCCCGTAAGCTTCCGGCGAGTCGGGCAGTCTGTGGACCTGCCCGCTAAAGCACGACGTTGGGGCCATGATCTTCGAGGCTCGCGCCAAAGTGGCTGCCTAAAGCCGTGGAACCGGCCGCCCCAGCCACGACGTACCCCTTCTCTTGCATCAGGCGACTGATTCCTTGGAGCGCGGCACGGACGCTGGCCGGGCTGGAGCGGGGCGGAGACAGGAGCGCAGGCCCGGCCGGGGGCCGGGCCGCGCGCGGGGAGCGGAGCGAGCCGCCTTGATGATGGAGAGAAAGTCTTATCCCACTGGGATGAGGTGCTTGCCGTCGTGGCTGCGTACGTGGGGCCCGTTGCCGTCCAAGGCGTCCAGGAGCCTGACTGCGTAGACCTCGGCCATGCGCTCGCTCACCTCGTCCGGAGTGAGCCAGGAAACGGCAGTGGACTCGCTGGAGGTGCGTTCCGTGCCGCCGGAGGGCTTGCAGCGGAAGACCAGGGCGACAACGCCTCGGACCATGTTCTTGTACACGCCGGTGAGTTCGTCCACCTCAACGTGGATGCCGGTCTCTTCCAGGACCTCGCGGACCACGCCGGCCTCCGGGGCCTCGTCGAGTTCGAGGATGCCGCCGGGGAGCTCCCAGGTGCCGTTGTCGGCTCGGCGGATCGCCAGGAGGCGGCCGTCCTCGCGCACCACCACTCCGGCTACTGACACGGAGTGCAGGGGAGACGGTGTCGCTTCCTGTGGTTGACTCATGTAGAGGAGCTTAGGAGGCAGAGAAGGACTATGGGAACTGCTGCTGGAGGGGGCACGGCCGGGCCTCGGTACGTGCAGATCGCGGAAGAGATCGTGCAGCAGATCCGGGCGGGGGTTCTGAAGCCTGGCGACATGGTGCCGAGTGAATCCGAGCTGGTGGATCGTTACGGCGTGTCTGGCGGGACCATCCGTAAGGCCATGGCCGAGGTGCGGGCGAGTGGACTCGTCGAGACCCGGCATGGCAAGGGCTCGATCGTGAAGAACCGGCCTCCTGTGCGGCACCGCTCCTCCGATCGCTTCCGGCGCTCGCTCAGGCAGGGAGGGCAGGCGGCCTACCTCGCGGAGTCCGCCCAGTCCGGCGCCACCGCAAAGGTCAGCGTCCTCTACATCGGGCCTATGGAGGCTCCCGAGGATGCCGCCCAGCGGCTGGGCGTCCCCGCCGGCACGCAGGTGCTGGCCCGTCGGCGCCTCTACTTCCGCAACGGCGTTCCGGTCGAGACCGCCACGTCCTACCTGCCGTGGGACGTCGTGAAGGAGATCCCGGAGCTGTTCGCCGAGAACCCCGGTGGTGGTGGCATCTACGCCCGGCTCGAAGATCACGGACATGAGTTCGCGGAGTTCGTCGAGACGCTGCAAGCGCGGCCGGCCTCGAAGGCGGAAGCCTCGGAGCTTGCGCTGAGCCCGGGTGCTGCCGTGGTTCACCTGATCCGGGAGGCCCGTACGACCGCGGGTCTCGTGGTCGAGGTGTGCGACACGCTCATGGCCGCTGATCAGTTCGTTTTCGAGTACCGCATCCCTGCCGACGACTGACGCTCACTCAACTTCTGGCAGCCCGTCGCGAGTTCTTCTTCGCGGCGGGTTGACTCATGTACAGGAGTCGTGCACTCTTCTTCATGTCACTCATATACATGAGTGGCGAAGTTCGGCATCTATAGAGGAGTGCTCCGCTATGCGTCAGATTCCCGTCGACACCTCCGCCGCGATCGTGATGGTCGCCAAGACTCCGCAGCCCAAGGTCAAGGACCGCCGCACGGGCGAGATCGCCATGGACATCGAGTCCGGCGCGAAGCTGATGACGGTCGACGTGATGTTCGCGGCGAACGAGGAGGTGGAGATCCTGTCCATCACCGTCCCGGAGCCCGGGATCAGCGGTGAGCTGGCCATGGGCACGCCGGTCGCGCTCACCGGCCTGGTTGCCCGGCCGTGGGAGAACGACTTCAACGGTCAGAAGCGGCACGGCATCGCGTTCCGTGCGGTCGCGGTCACCTCGCTCGCTAACGTCAACGCCGCCGCAGGACCGAAGGCGGCCTGATCATGACCGGCTTCACGGTCGCTCTGGTGCTGGTCGTCGCCGCCGCGGGTCTCCTGCGGTGGCGGCGTCCCGCCTGGTACTGGCTGACCTTCGGGATCATCCTGGCCACGCTGCGGGTTCTGGTCCGGTACGGCTCCGTCATGGAAGCCTGCGGGCTGACCGTACCGCCCACGAGATGGCGGCTCGCCCTGGCACGGGCCACCAACCGCCCTATGCCGGAGTCCCGTCCACCGCGCATCCTGCGGCTGCGGCCAACTCGCACCGGCCTGGTCCTACGGCTCAAGCTGCGCCCCGGACAAGACGCCTTCGACGTCGCCGCCGCCTCGGACCGGCTGCGCCACTCCTTCTCGATGTACGGCGTCACTTCGCGTGAACTGCGGTCCGGCGTGGTGGAAGTGCGGATGACCGGCTACGACGTCCTCAAGCGGGTGCAGATGCCCGCCACGACCGAGACCCGGCCCATGCGGGTTCCCGTCGCCCTGCGGCAGGACGGCTCGGTGCACTACCGCGACTACCGGGCGATCCCGCACGCCCTCACCCTCGGCGCCACGGAATCCGGCAAGTCCGTCTACCAGCGCAACCTGGTCGTCGGACTCGCCCCCATGGATGTCGCCCTGGTCGGCATCGACTGCAAACAGGGGGTCGAGCTGTTCCCGCTGGCCCGCCGCTTCTCCGCGCTGGCCGACAATCCCGACACCGCCGCCGAACTGCTCGATGCGCTCGTGACTCGGATGGCAGACGTCTATCAGCTCATCCGTGCCCAGCAGCGGATCACGGTCGACGTGCCGGACGCGGAGATCGCCGCCGACATCTGGGACCTGCCCGAACATCTGCGGCCCGTGCCAGTCGTGGTCCTGGTCGACGAGGTTGCCGAACTGGCCCTGTTCGCGAGCAAGGATGAGGAGAAGCGGCGGGACCGCATCATTACCGCGCTGGTCCGCCTCGCCCAGCTCGGCCGCGCGGCCGGCATCTACCTGGAGATCTGCGGGCAGCGCTTCGGCTCCGAACTCGGCAAGGGCATCACCATGCTCCGCGCCCAGCTCACCGGCCGCACCGCCCACCGCGTCAACGACGAGACCAGCGCCAACATGGCCTTCGGCGACATCTCCCCGGACGCCGTCCTCGCCGCCATCCAGATTCCGGCCGAGATGCGGGGGATCGCGATTGCGGGTGACTCCTCCGGCGGCTGGCACCGCATCCGGGCTCCGCACACCTCGCTCCGCCAGGCCGTGAACCTCTGCAACCGGCACGCCGACCGCACCCCGGCTCTGCCCGAACTGGCACGGTTCCGGCCCGCCCTCGCCGGACCCGCCGCCGCTCCCGTGCCGTCGGCCAAGCCTTCTCCGGCCACCGCCTGATCTCTCGCTCGTCCCATCGGCCGGCGCGACCGTCCCTCGCGCCAAGTCCCTACCCCTGCCATGCCTGATGAAGGGAGAACCCGCGTCATGTGCCCCGACTGCGAGGACTTCGCCCGCACCGTCCTGCTCCTGGGCCAGCTCGCCCTCTACGCCGACACCAGCGGCGCCGACCTCGACTTCGTCGACGTCGTCAGCCCCTCCCTGGCCGCATCACTCCCCGAGCCGCCGACCGGTGAGGAGTCCTGATGGCCGCCCGCCACGGCCTGCGCGTCGACGCCGTCCTGGTCCAAGCCGTCATCGCCGGAGCCCTGTCCTTCGCCCACCTGCACGACCTGGCCGCCGCTGCCGGACAGGACGGCTGGAAAGCCTGGGCCTACCCGGTGAGTGTCGATCTGCTCCTGGTCGCCGCCTGGCGACGCCTGCGCAGTGAAGGGCCGTCGCGGCTGGCCTGGTGCTGGTTCCTCATCGCCCTGTTCGCCTCCCTCGGCGCCAACGTCGCCACCGCCGGATTCCTCGACCTGGCCGACCCGCCCGCCCTGCTGCGCCTGGGCATCGCCGGATGGCCCGCCCTCGCCTTCCTCGGCGGCACCCTCCTTGCCCACTCCGCCGACCACCACACACCGACTCCGCCGGCACCCGCCCAGACCCCGGAACCCGACCTCGCCGACGACCACGAGCCGCACCCCGAACCCGTACCTGACCCGGAGCCCACCCCGGCCCCTGCTTCGGCCCCGGTGGAGGAGCCGCCGGCGCTTCCGCCCGCCGACCCGGCGCCCGCGGTTCCCGCCGTCCTCGTCGACCACGCCCGCAAGGTCGCCGCCGACTACCGCGACCGCACCGGCGCCCCGATCGACACCGACACCCTGCGCGCCCGCCTCGGCGTCCCGCCCCACCTCGCCGACGCCATCGCCGCCCACCTCACCTGACCCGGAAGGAACGACCGATGACCTCCGACCCCGCTGACCTGACCGCCGCCGACTACCTCGACAGCGCCCGCGAGATGACCGCCGCCGACCGGCCCTACCTCGCCCACCTGCTCGCCGAGGAAGCCGCCCAGCGCACCACCGACCCGGCCACCGCCGCCGCCATCCGCGCCACCTTCCCCGACCCCACCACCACCCGGAAGGACTGACCGCCATGCCCGCCCGCGACCACTTCCACTCCGTGATGCGCATCGGCCCCGTGCAGATCGGCACCCACCGCGACCGCCACGGCCGCACCGCGCACGCCGCCGTCTGCACCGCCGACCGCTGCGGCTGGTCCGCCGACTACTCCAGCCAGTCCGCCGCCCAGCTCGCCGCCCGCACCCACCGCTGCCGCGTCCGCTAGGAGACACCGCCATGCAGGTCCCGCTCTGGTTCGCCCTCGCCGTCGTCGGCTACCTCGGCTGCAAGCTCTTCCGCCCGCCGCTCTGGCTGGTCCTGGTGCTGCTCCTCGGCGGCTACCTCATCGCCGACAGCCTCCTCGCCCCCGTCATCGACACCGCCATCACCAAGTAGGGAGCCCTGCCATGCTCCGCCCGAAGATCCCCACCATGCCCACGCCGACCGGGCTCGTCACCCCGCCCGCCGTCGTCGAGCCGACCACCGTCACCCCGGGCGTCCCGGTTCCGCCGTCGGCGCCCGTAGCCCCGGCCGCGTCGACCCGCCCGACGGTCCAGCTCACCCCCGGCGCAGTCCTCGCCCTCGTCGGCGCCGGCACCGCCGTCGTCCTGGTCGTCGGCGCCGTCCTGGTCTCGATGCTCCTGGCCGTCGCCGTCACCGGAGCCTCGGTCGCCGTCTGCGCCGTCGTCCTGCGCTCTCTGGTCACCGCCGACGCCAAGCGTCGCTGACCGGCCCCCGGGCGGCCTCGATACCGCCAAGCATCCGCCGCCCGGGAGTCGTCCCCACCGATCGATCTCGCAACCGGAAGGAACCCTCAGCATGGCCCACCGGGCCTCATCTGCCACACCCAAGGTGACCACGTCCGCCCGCCCGCTCGACCCGATCACCCTCGGAGACGTTCTCCGGGTGGCCTCGGCTGCCGACTACACCCGCTGGGAGGACCAGATCCGCCGTACCGGCGGCTGCTCCGACCCGATCCACCTGACCGGCTGGACGCTCACCAAGGACAAGACCACCGGTGAGACGCTGCACCACTACTCCACCGAGAACGAGCCGGGCGGACGCCTCCGCCTCGCCTGCGGCAACCGCCGTGCCTCCCGCTGCCCTTCCTGCGCCTGGACCTACGCGGGCGACACCTACCACCTGATCCGCGCCGGCCTCGCCGGGGACGACCGCCGCGACATCCCCGCCGACGTCCGTGATCACCCGCGCGTCTTCGCCACCCTCACGGCCCCCTCGTTCGGCCCGGTCCACAACCGGCCCGATCACGGCGGCCCCTGCCGCTGCGGCGACCGGCACGCGTCCGACGCCCCGGAGCTGGGCACCGCCCTCGACCCGGACGCCTACGACTACGCGGGCGCCGTCCTGTTCAACAACCACGCCGGACAGCTCTGGCAACGCTTCACCACCCGGCTTCGCCGCGAACTCGCCGCCCGCGGCGGCCTGGCCCGCCGAGAACTCGCCGACCACCTGCGCGTCTCGTACGGCAAGGTGGCCGAGTTCCAGAAGCGCGGAGCCTTGCACTTCCACGCCGTCGTACGCCTCGACGGCCCCGACGGGCCCGGCACTCCGCCGCCCGCCTGGGCAACGGTCGACGTACTCACCGACGCGCTCCGAGTAGCCGCCGCGCACTCCTACACCTCGGTCTCCGTCCCGGCCGCCGCCGATCAACCCGCCCGGACGTTCCGCTGGGGCCGACAGCTCGACGTCCGCCCCGTCAAGGCCTTCGGGGACGGCTCCGACATCACCGAACAGGCCGTCGCCTCGTACGTCGCCAAGTACGCCACCAAAGCCGCCGAGAACACCGGCACCCTCGACCGCCGCATCGGCGAACTCTCCGAACTCGACCGCCACGGCGTCCCCGACCACACCCGGCGGCTCATCACCGCCTGCCGCGACCTCGACGCCCTGTACCCGGACCGACGCCTCTGGGCCTGGGCACACATGCTCGGCTTCCGCGGCCACTTCTCGTCCAAGTCGCGCGCCTACTCCACCACCCTCGGCGCCCTCCGCCAGGAACGCGCCGACTTCCGCGCCGCTCAAGAGGCTTCTGCCCTCGGCCTCGACGACCGCGAACCGGACACCGTCCTCGTCCTGACCGACTGGCAGTACGCCGGCCACGGCCACACCCCTGGCGAAGCTGCCCTCGCCGCCACCATCGCCCGCGACCTCCAGACCAACCGCGAGACCGCCCGCGACGCCCTGCGTGACAGCTTCACCGAGGAGGGAACCGCAGCATGACCACCGCCACCGCCACCGCCGAACTCCTGACCGTGCCGGAGGTCATGGCCCGGCTCAAGCTCGGGCGTTCCAAGGTCTACGACCTCATCCGATCGCAACGCCTCGCCTCCATCAAGATCGACGGCGCCCGCCGCATCCCTGCCCACGCCGTCACCGACTTCGTCCTCGGCCAGATCGAGGAGGCTGCCTGATGGCCAGTCAGCGCAAGCGCAACCCGAACGGCGCCGGCACCATCACCAAGCGCAAGGACGGCCGCTTCCAGTGCGCGGTCTACGTGCTCCAGCCGGACGGCACCCGCGCCCGCAAGTTCGCCTACGGCAAGACGTGGGCCGAGTGCGACGCCAAGCGGCGGGAGCTGCTCGACAAGGTGGACCAGGGCGTGCCCGTGCCTACCAAGTCGGCCAAGCTCTCCGAGTGGCTGCCGTACTGGCTGGACAACGTCATCAAGCCCCGGCGCAAGCTCAGCACCTTCGACAAGTACGAAGCGCACGTCCGCCTCTACCTGGTGCCCCTCCTCGGCGGCAAGCGGCTCGAAAGCCTCGGCGTCGCCGACGTCCGCCGCTTCCTCGTCCGCCTGGAGAAGGAGACGACCGCCGCAACCGCCAAGGAGTCGCACCGGGTTCTGCGCTCGGCGCTGACCTCCGCCTGCCGTGAGGAACTCATCACGCGCAACGTCGCCAAGCTCGTCGAGCCGCCGCGCACGGACAATCGGGAGTTGCAGCCCTGGAGCCTCGACGAGACGCTCGACTTCCTCGTGGCCTCTCGTAAGGATCCGCTCTACGCGGCCTTCGTCCTCGCCATCGCCATGGGCCTGCGGCGGGGCGAGATCATCGGTCTGCGCTGGTCCGACCTCGACCTCGACAACCGCGTCCTCTACGTCCGCCAGCAGACCCAGCGCCGTCGCGGCGTCCTCTACGACGACGATCCCAAGAGCCGCCGCCGTCGTGTCGTCCCGCTGCCCGCGCTCTGCATCGCGCCCTTGCGCTGGCACCGGATGCGGCAGACAGCGGCTCGGGCCAGGGCGGGGGAGACCTGGCAGGAGTCGGGCTACGTCTTCACCACCCGAACCGGCCGTCAGGTCGAGCCGCGGAACGTCTACCGCTCCTTCACCCGCGTCGCCCAGTCCGCCGGCCTCCGCGTGATCCGGCTGCACGACGCCCGGCACGGTACCGCCACGCTCCTCACAGCGGCCGGGGTCGCGCCGCGCGTCGTGATGGAGATCCTCGGGCACTCGCAGATCAGCATCACCATGGACGTCTACACGCACGTCGTGCAGGACACCCAGCGGGAGGCCATGAGCCACATGGACCGGCTGCTGCGGAGGCGTCCCGGTCGTCAGTGACCGCCCTTGTTGATGTCAGAAGTGGATGTCAAAGGCCCGCCACCTCCGGAAATCCGGAGGTGGCGGGCCTTTGACCTGGTGCCCCCGGCAGGATTCGAACCTGCGACACCCGCTTTAGGAGAGCGGTGCTCTATCCCCTGAGCTACGAAGGCGGGGATCTGTAGGAAAATGTGCAGGAAATTGCGGCGGAAGCCGCGATCCCGGACACATCGGTCCACTGATCCGGCGGGGCGCCAGCGGTCTGGCGTCCCGCCGTCAGTGTAGCGGGTGAGGGAGTCCAGGTGAGGGGCCCACCCGTCCGGCGCCGGGAAGGCGGCTGCTCGGTGCCGGGCGGCCGTCGTTGTTCCGGTAGTGACGGATGGCGAGGGGGCCTCCCTCTCGGGGCGAGGGGGATCCGATGGCGGTACGCATCCGGAACGGTTCACCCGGCCGTCGGGCACGGTCTGCGTTCCTGACTTCCGGCTGCCCGAATCCGGCACCTGGGAAGAGGCCGGGGAAGGGATCCCACGCATCACGAAGGCCGTCGAACCGCCCGGGGTGCGGGCTTGGAGCGTGCTGCCGAGGAGGTGGTGTGATGGGTTTCGGCCAATCGTCCGACCAGACTTGATCGGCCATCATGACGACCGCCGTCAGGGCGTGTTAGGGATGCACACGTGACAGACGTGGGCTCGGAGGACCAGGGAGACGCAATGGAAGAGGTATTCGTCGACCGGGACGAGAGCTTGCGGCTGCTCCACGAGTCCGTGTCACGCCTGGCCGTCGGGGAACCGAGTGTCGTGGTGGTCGAGGGCGAGTCGGGGATGGGGAAGTCGGCGCTGCTGCGGGAGTTCGCCCGGCGGACGGGTGCCGGCGAGGAAGCGGCGCGCGACGGCCGGCGTGAAGGGGTGGACGGGGCTCCCTGTCGCGTGGTGCTGGTGCAGGCCACGCCCGGGATCGGCCCTCGGCGCGCGTTCGGTCCTGTGTACGACGCGTTGTTCGCCCTGCAGTCCCGTGCTCCACAGGGCCGGCGGGGGCGGGGGCTGGGGCGGGCGGCCGGCAGAGGAATGGCCGCGGTCGCGCCGGAGCTGTTGTCGTTGGCGCTGCCCGGCCTGGGCGCCGTGTACTCGGCCGGCCGGGTCTTCGCCGAGGCCGCGGTGACCACGGGGTCCATCCCCGGCGACAGCCTTCAGCCGCTGTCGAGCGAGGTCACTCGGCAGCTGGTCGACACGCTGCTCGCGCAGGCGCGGGACGGCAAGCCGTTGCTATTGATGATCGACGACATCCAGCTCTGCGACGACTCCACCCTCGAGTTCCTTCACCTCCTGCTGCCGCGTCTGCGCCAGGAACCCCTGGGGCTGGTTCTCGGCCTCGGCTCGTACACGTCGGGCATCGGGAACGGCGGGGCCGCGGAGGATCTGCTGCACAGCTGGCGGCAGGAGTACAGCGATCTGTTCGCTCCCCCGCACCGGATTCCGCCCCTGCCTCCGTGGGCGGTCGGGCAGTTGGTGGACCGCAGGCTCGGACAGCACGCGCTGCCCGTGGGCTTCGCCCTGGAGCTGAACGCGGTGACGAAGGGCCGGCCTGTCTTCGTCGAGCAGTGTCTGCGGCTGTGGAGCCCCGGCCACGGGCCACGCGTTCCGTTGCCGACCGAGCTGGACGCGGCCGTCCGCGACCGTTTCGAACGACTTGACGACCAGGAACGTGAACTGCTGTACGTCGGAGCGGCGATGGGAGAGTTCTTCTTCTCGCACACCGTCGCCGAGGTGACCGGTATGTCCCACGCGCGTACGCAGGACCTGCTGGACGGCATCGGTCGGCACCATGGCCTCATCCGGCCGCGGTCATGGGGTGAGATCCCTGCGTGGGCGCGGCAGTTGGACACATCCTGGTACGACTTCGAGCACCGTGTCCTGCAGACGGGGATCAGGCACCTGCAGAGCGAAGGGGTCAGACTGCGCCGTCACGCCGCCATCGCGTCCGTCCTGGAGCGCATGCCGGTCAGCGGCGAAGGGCGACGGCCGGTAGAACTTCGAGCGATCACCGCCGAGCAGTACCGCTTGGCGGGCCCGGCCCACGCGGCGCGGAGCGCCGGCGCCCACTACGGTCTCGCCCGTTCCATCGCCGTGGAGGACCTGTCGTTCGCCGAGGCCGAGCAGCACTGCCGTACGGCCATCGAGTCCGCACGGCTTCTGCCCAGCGGCCACCCTGAGCGTGATGTCCGGCTCGTCGAGGCGATCGAGTTGCTGCTCAGTCTCACCGAGGTGCGGTGGAAGGGCGGTGAGGGGGACCGGGAGAGCGCCGGGATCGACGAGCTCGCCGCGGAGGCCGAGGAAGCCGCTCACCGGCTGGGGGATTCCCTGCTGGTCGCCCGGACCACCTTGCTGAGGGGCAAGACCCTGATCGCCGTCCGCGGGGTCGCGCCGTCCCTGGAGAAACTGCGCGAGGCCGTTGAACGGGCCCGGGAGTGCGGTGAGCGCGGTCGCCCCGCCCTCTTCGTCGCCATGGTCGAGTACGGGCGCCAGTTGCCCAAGCACGATCTGCAGGCGGGTCTGCGGGTCCTGCGTGAGGCCGAGGAGCTCTACGCCTCCGACCCGCAGCTGGGGGAGACGGGTAACCCGGTCCTCCAGCACGCACGGAACCTCAACGAGATGCAGATCGGCGTCAACCTCTTCGACTCCGGCCTGCTGGGCGAGGCGGGACAGCGGCTCGAGCGCTGTGTGGAGCGGCTGCGGAACGAACCGTTCCACGCGGAACTGCCTATCGGCCTCAATTACCTCGCCCAGCTCCACCTGGCCCTGGGGAGCTGGGACCGGGCACGCGACGTCCTGCGCGAGGCAATGGAATTCGAGGAACGCCGGGACGGGCACAGCGGCTGGCACGCCTACAACACCGCACTGCTCGCGAAGGTCGTCGTCCGCGACGCCGATCGTGTCGACCAGGCCGTGCAGCTGGCCGAGGACGCCTGGGTGGAGACCCAGCGGACCTGGCTGGTCAACCTGGTGCCCATCGTCCGTAACCTCTACATCGAGGTGCTCCTCGAAGCAGGCGGCCATGCGGAGCTCGCCGCCCGACTGGCCGAGGACACACTGGTGGACACCCGGGCGAGCGGCATGGTCCGCAGCGAGATCGCCGGGTTCGTCCTGCGCAGCCGTATCCGCCTCCAGGCAGGCCGGATCGACCTCGCGGCCCGTGACGCCCGCCAGGCCCTGGCCCTGCTGGCCGAACACGGTGACATGCCGGCTCTGCGCACGGAGGAGGTCCTGGCCCGGGCTGCCGAGGCCCTCGCGCGAGCAGGTGACGGTGACGAGGCCGCCCTCCTGATGAACCGCGCCCGCGTTGTGGTCCGGCGGAAGGCCCGGAGCATCGACGACCCGGTGCTGCGCGAGCGGTTCCTCGGACAAGTACCGCTCAACCGTGAGCTCTTCAGGGACCAGGAGGGCGCGTAGGAGGCCGGATCCGGGCCGGCGGCTACAGTGCGAGATCGGGCCAGGCGAGTCCCATCCGCGGGAAACGGCAGGAGACGGGAGTCGGCATGTTCAGCATCAGCAAGGAATTCCACTTCTCGGCAAGCCATGTACTCGACCGCCTGCCGAAATGGCACCCATGCGCGCGTCTGCACGGTCACAACTACGTGGTGGTCCTCGAGCTGTCGGCAGAGGACGACGATTTGAACGACGTCGGGTTCGTCCGGGACTACCGGGACCTCGACGCTTTCAAGAAATGGATGGATGCCACCCTCGATCACCGGCACTTGAATGAATCGATGGGGGGGGGGGGCTCCCCCACCGCCGAGAACATCGCCAAGTGGATCTACGACACCTGGTGCCAGGACCTTCCTGAACTGAGTGCGGTACGCGTCTCGGAGACGCCCAAGACGTGGGCGACCTACCGCGCCTGAAGGTGAGGGCCGCGGGGCCTGCTCAGCGGACGCGGTTCTGTCCGCAGGACTGTACGCACCGCCGAGCGGATCGGCACCGTCCAGCCGGCCGGGGACGGCCCCGCCCTCAGGACCGGGTCACCTGCACCCGGTAGTCCCCCTCCTCGTCCTTCTCCAGCACCGAGATCCGTATGCCGTTGGTCCGGTCCGTGAAGGTGTCGCCCGGTTGGAACGCGGCGTCGGAGAGTTCGGCGTGGACGTTGGGGAGGCGGGTGCAGCCGGGGCTGTCCTTGGTGCTGTCGGACACCGAGACGGGGCCCTGGCCCGTGTCCACGTCGGAGCTGACCTTGTAGATGAGGACGCCGGGGCGGCAGACCGCCTGGTCGTTGCCCGCCTGGGTGCGGACCTCCACCGCGTAGCCCGACTCCGCGGTCAGGGGAACGACGGCCAGTTTCAGGCCGCCGCGGGTGGCCAGGGGTTCCAGGACGTGGTCCGTGGTGCCGGGGCGGGCGGCGCAGCTGACCTGGTCGTTGTCCAGCCAGCCGAGCTTCCACTTGTGCCAGCCCAGGAGGTCGTTGTTGGCGCCCCAGTCCTCGGACATGATGTCCCAGTGCCCGACCGAGCCGCCGCCCTCCCTCGTGTAGAGGTCGGGCAGGCCGAAGACGTGGCCGTTCTCGTGGGGCAGGACCCGGTAGCCGGTCTGGGCGTACGAGCCGGAGCCGTCGTCCTGGCGGCTGTAGACGAAGGACGTGTTGGCCAGCGGCACCCCGTCCGCGACCGGGGCGTCGTCGTTGCCGGAGAAGGTCACCGACAGCACGGTGTCCAGGGCCGAGGGACCGGCGTTCGGGGTGACCAGGATGTTGACCAGGTCGTACGCGCCGAAGTCCACCTCCGGGTCGGCGGCGGTCACGATGTCCTGGACCAGATGGCGGTAGCCCGGCTCGTACGGGGAGCCCCGCTCGATTCCGTACTCCTCGAAGGGCAGCGGCATCCGCAGCCATGAGGTGATCGGGGCCTCGGGTATGTAGGTGAGCCGGCCGTAGGAGCTCGTCCGGAACCAGTTCGTGGTCTGCGGGAAGAACTCGGCCAGGCGGTCCATGGCCCGCCCGGTGCCCGGCGCGTCCGGGAAGTCGATCATCAGGTTCAGTGCGCGGACGCGGCCGGTGGAGCGCGCGTAGCCGGGTTGCGTCGGCATGCCCTCCGACATCTGCACGCCCATGGCCGACGCGATCCGGCAGGGGCCGAGTCCGGTCGCCAGGGGGGCCGTCGCCGCCGGGCCCGCCGACACGGGACTCTGCGGGGGCAGGGTGCTGCTCGCGGTCGCCAGCGCCGCTATGACCAGGGCCGTTGCAGCGCCGAGAGCGACCGGGCGGCGGTGCTTGCGTATCCGGCGGCGGGGCTGCTGCATAGAGGCGCCTTCCGGTCCGCGGCAGCCGGCCGACCTCGGCTGCGCTCTGCCGTCAGCCTGTGCCGGGTGATCGTCGGGCGCTCGTTGGGTGCGCCGTTCGGCTGGTTTTCCAGCCAGGATGTATGTGATGCAGGTCACAAGGAGCGGGGAAATAAGCGGGGAGGATTTCCCCGTTTGCATCGGTGTCCCCCGCGAAACGGGGAAGCGGTCCCCGGTTGGTTCCCCGGCCGTGACCGCAACGGAAGAGAACCGGAAGCACCGGAAGAGAAGGAGTGCCGTCGTGGCCGTCGCCGCCCGTACCGCCACCGCGCCGGCGCAGCCGCGTACGCCCCGCCCGAGGGCCGACGCGCTGCGCAACCGGGAGCGGATCGTGACGGCCGCGCGCGAGATGTTCGTCGAGTTCGGGGCCGATGTGCCGCTCGACGAGGTCGCCCGCCGCGCGGGCGTCGGCAACGCCACCCTCTACCGGAACTTCCCCGACCGGGCCGCCCTCGTGCACGAGGTCGTGCTCGCGGTCACCTCCCGTACCACCGACCGCGCCGAGGAGGCCGCCGCCGAAGAAGCGGACCCCTTCGCCGCACTCACCCGCTTCGTCCACGCGGCGGCCGACGAACGCATCGGGGCCCTGTGCCCCATGCTGTCCGGCGGCTTCGACAAGGACCATCCCGAACTGCTCGCCGAGCGCCGGCGCCTCGAAGAGGCCGTCGAAGGGCTCGTCGCGCGCGCCATGTCCGCGGGGCGCCTGCGTACCGACATCGCCGTCGGTGACGTACTGGTCGCCCTCTCCCAGCTCACCCGGCCGCTGCCGGGCATCGCCTGCCCGAACATCGACCGGTTCACCCACCGACACATCCAGCTGTTCCTGGACGGACTCGAGGCCCCGGCCCGGTCCGTACTCCCCGGAACGGCGGCGACCCTGGAGGACCTGCGGCGCCGGACGTGACGCGTGACGCGATGTGACGTGATCCGAGCCCGCCCTTCCCTCTTCGCCCCGACCTGAGTCCGACCTCCTCCCGTCCGTGAACGCGCCCTCGGCCGTGCCCGCGACCAGCGGCACGCACGGTTCGCGATCTCCTGTGCCCTCCCGCGCCCCTAGGTGGCTACCCCCATGTCAAAAACAGCTGACGTCCGACTCCCCGACCCCAGTCGCTGGAAAGCACTGGCGTTCATCGCACTCGCGCAGTTGATGGTCGTGCTCGACGCCACGATCGTGAACATCGCCCTGCCGCACGCCCAGACCGCACTCGGCATCACCGACGCCAACAAGCAGTGGGTCATCACCGCCTACGCCCTCGCCTTCGGCGGGCTGCTGCTCTTCGGTGGGCGCATCGCCGACCTCTGGGGCCGCAAGCGCACCTTCGTGGTCGGCCTCATCGGCTTCGCGCTGGCCTCCGCGCTCGGCGGCGCGGCGCAGAACCAGGGCATGCTGTTCGGCTCCCGCGCCCTCCAGGGCGTCTTCGGCGCGCTGCTCGCGCCGGCCGCGCTCTCGCTGCTCGCGGTGATGTTCACCGATGCCAAGGAGCGCGCCAAGGCGTTCGGCATCTACGGGGCGATCGCCGGTGGCGGCGGTGCCGTCGGCCTGATCCTCGGCGGTCTGCTCACCCAGACGCTGAACTGGCGCTGGACGTTCTTCGTCAACATCCCCTTCGCGGTGGTCGCCGCCGCCGGTGCCTACTTCGTCATCCGCGAGCCCGCCGGCACCCGCAACCGCTCCCCGCTCGACCTCCCGGGCGTCGTGCTGTCCGCGCTGGGCCTGGTCTCGCTGGTGTACGGGTTCACCCGCGCCGAGTCCGCAGGCTGGTCGGACGCGCTGACCGTCGGCTCGTTCGTCGCCGCCGGTGTCCTGCTGCTGGCCTTCGTCCTGACCGAGGCCCGGGTCAAGTCGCCGCTGCTCCCGCTGCGCGTCCTGATGGACCGCAACCGCGGTGGTGTCTACCTCTCGCTGGGCCTGGCCGTCATCGCGATGTTCGGCCTGTTCCTCTTCCTCACGTACTACCTCCAGGTGGTCAAGGGCTACTCGCCGATCAAGACGGGCTTCGCCTTCATGCCGATGATCGTGGGCATGATCACCGGATCCACGCAGATCGGCGCCCGGCTGATGACGCGGGTCCCGGCCCGCAAGCTGATGGGGCCGGGCTTCCTGACCGCCGCGGTCGGCATGCTGCTGCTGACGCGCCTGGGCGTCGACTCCTCGTACGCGGCGGTCATCCTGCCGGGGCAGCTCCTGCTGGGTCTGGGCATGGGCACGGCGTTCATGCCGGCCATGTCGCTGGCCACGCACGGTGTCGAGCCGCGTGACGCGGGTGTCGCCTCCGCGATGGTCAACACCTCGCAGCAGGTGGGCGGTGCGATCGGTACGGCCCTGCTGAACACGATCGCCGCCTCGGCCGCCACGGCGTACGCCACCTCGCACGCCGCGCTCGGCGCCACCGATCCGGAGCTGCTGAAGCTCCAGTCGATGGTGCACGGCTTCACCAGTGCCATCTGGTGGGCCGTCGGCATCCTGGTGGTGGCCGCCGCGATCGCGCTGACCTTCATCAACGCGGGCCGTCCGACGTCGACCGGAACCTCCGCGAGCGGCGGTTTTGGCGCGGACGGTGCCGAGGAGGAGTTCAAGGTCCCGGTCGTCGCCCACTGACCTCCCCGCCCCCGCGGATACGTTTCCGCCCCGGTTCCCTCGTACGACGGAACCGGGGCGGAAGTGTGCCGGGGCCGGGTGGCTCAGCGCAGCCAGGGCAGGTCGGCGTCCGGGCAGTCCGGCTGCAGTCCGGCCGCCAGGACCTTCATGATCTCGCCCAGCGAGCTCACCTGCTCGGGCGTGAGGCGGTCGAACATCGCCTGGCGGACGGCCTTCACATGGCCGGGCGCCGAGCGGCGGAGCATCTCGTGGCCCTCGTCGGTGAGGACCGCGTTCTGGCCCCGCTTGTCGGAGGGGCAGTCCTCGCGGCGCACCCAGCCGTTCTTCTCCAGCCGGGCGACGGCGTGCGAGAGGCGGGAGCGGGTGATCTTGGCGTTCTTGGCCAGTTCGGTCATCCGCATGCGGCGGCGGGGTGCCTGGGAGAGCTGGACGAGCAGGCCGTAGTAGATGTGCGGCATGCCGGCATCGGCCTGCAACTGGCGGTCGAGGTGATCCTCCAGGAGCGTGGTGGCGTGCAGATACGCGCGCCAGACGCGTTGTTCTTCGTCGGTGAGCCAGAGCGGCGCCCCGGTTGATGCCGTGGTCATGGACTCCACTGTACGACCTTTTCTTGAAAGTTTAACTAGATAGAGCTAAGGTCTCCGAAGGTAGGAGCTTGAAGATTAAAGAATCTTTCCTGTCGAAGCCTCCTGCAGAAGACTTACCTTGAGTAGCCGCAGATGGGGAGTGTCATGACGATCACCGCGGAGCGCATGCCCGCCCTCTACCTCTCCCACGGCGCACCGCCCCTGGCCGACGACCCCGTCTGGCCCGGCGAGCTGGCGGCCTGGTCGGCTGAGCTGCCGCGCCCCACCGCCGTCCTCATGGTGTCCGCCCACTGGGAGGAGGCCCCGCTCGCACTCGGCGCGACCGAGACGGTCCCGCTGGTCTACGACTTCTGGGGCTTCCCCGACCACTACTACCGGGTGCGCTACGCCGCCCCCGGCGCCCCGCGGCTCGCCGAGAGCGTGCGCAAACTGCTGCGCGGCGCCGGCACGCCGGTCCAGGACATCCCGGACCGCGGCCTCGACCACGGCGCGTACGTACCGCTGGTGGAGATGTTCCCCGAGGCCGACATCCCGGTGCTCCAGATCTCCCTGCCGACGCTCGACCCGCAGAAGCTGATGGACATCGGGCGCAAGCTGGCGCCGCTGCGCGACGAGGGCGTCCTGATCATCGGCAGCGGCTTCTTCACGCACAACCTGGCCGCCCTGCGGCACGCGGGCGGCGGCACCCCCGGCTGGTCGGCGGAGTTCGACGACTGGGGCCACCGCGCGCTCCAGGCGCAGGACATCGACGCGCTCCTGGACTTCGAGCGCAAGTCCCCGGCGGGCCGGCTGGCCCACCCGCGCACCGAGCACTTCGCCCCGCTGTTCGTCACCCTCGGCGCCGCCGAGCAGGAGCTCGACCAGGGGCGCAGCGTGATCGACGGGTTCTGGATGGGACTGGCGAAGCGCTCGGTGCAGTACGGCTGAGGCGCCTCACAGCGCCGGCGGGTTCAGCTCCACCGAGCGCAGCGCGGCGGCCAGGGCCGTCGCGTCGCCCACGTCCAGGGCGGTGTCCGTGAACTTGATGGTGTGGTCGTCGCCGTGCGCCGCCGCCCGCGCGAACACCTCGTCCGCCGACAGGGACGCCGCGTACCCGGCCGGAAGCGCGACGGGCCCGGCGGGGGAGTACGCGGCGGTGACCGCCGCGCTCGCCGCCCACGCGGCCCCCACGCTCGGCGCCCACAGCTCGCGCGGCAGCGCCGGCAGCGTACGCAGTACGGCGTTGGGCGCGGTCGCCGCGTGCACCAGCATGACCGGCGCCCCGTGCCCGTACTCCGCGTAGCGGTGGGTGGCGGCCCGCACCAGCTCCTCCAGCCGGTCGCGGGCCTCGTCCGCACCGGCCACGGGCAGCCCCGGCCACTGCGGGAACGACGTGAGCTGGGCCAGCCGGGCCCGGATGCCGCCGCTCTGGTCGGGCACCCGCGCCACGGCGGCCAGCGCGTCGCCGGCGCTCGGGGCGGGGGCGAGCGAGGTCAGCGGGGGCAGCGGCTGATGGCGGGCGGCCCAGTAGCCGAGCGCGTGGGCCAGTTCCTTGACGCGGGGGCCGTTCTCCTCGCTCGTCAGCAGGGTGCGCACGCCGTGGCCGACCCGGATCACCGGGTGCGTGGAGCCGCCCGCGATGCCGGGGAGCAGCCGGGGCCACCACTCGGCGAGCACGTCGCGCCACGGCCGGTCGGCGGTCTCCCGCTCGAAGTACGCCGCCCAGTCGGCGATGCGGCGGGGGTCGCCGAGGGCCTCCTGCCAGTTCACCGGGGTGACCTCGGCGAAACGGTCCGGCATGTCCTCCAGCT
The DNA here is from genome assembly GCF_040632605.1 of Streptomyces sp. NPDC019224. Classification (NCBI taxonomy): domain Bacteria; kingdom Bacillati; phylum Actinomycetota; class Actinomycetes; order Kitasatosporales; family Streptomycetaceae; genus Streptomyces; species Streptomyces sp. NPDC019224. The sequence continues at coordinate 26,348 of NZ_JBEYCF010000051.1, forward strand.
TCGCCCGGTAGTGGTCCAGCCAGCGGTGCACGCCGGACGCCTGGCCGCGGCGGACCAGCGCCTCCACGGCCATGGGGGCGTGATTGCTCAGCCAGCCGTCGCGCTCGGGGCCGGAGGAGTGCAGCCGCTCCAGGGCCTCGTCGAGCGTCCCGGAGGTGTCGGGGGCGGTGGTGGCGGGCACGGTGCGGGGCGTCGTCTCGTTCATGACAGTGACGCTAGGACTCCGGTGCGCCCCCGGTAACGGGCGCTGGCCCCAAGGTCCTGGGGCATGGGGACCAGGACTTTGGTCCCGGACGCACGGGAGCCGGGCCCGGTACCGCGATGCCGGGCAACCCGCCACCCGTACCGGCCGTCTTCCGGGGTACCGGTACGGCGGAGTCGCGCAGGCCCCGCCGAGAGCGCCGGTGGGCTCTCAGGTGTCCTCGGCAACCGCTCCGACCTGCGCGGACGTGCCCGGCCGCGCCAGGCGCCCGCCCCGGTGGCGACACAGGGTACTGCATGATCGCGAAATTGAATGCCAGTCATGGGAATTCTGTCCGGATTCCAGTCGTTGTTTCCATCGGATGCAGGGCACCCGAGAGGGTGTCGCGACCTACTCAGCAAGGGAGCACGCATGGCAACCCGTGCCGTCGCCCGTCGTTCGTCCGCCACCGGCGGGACCAACCGGGCGAGCAGTGTTCGCGCCGTGGGCGGAGAGATCGCCGATCGCGACCTGGTCGGCATGTACCTGGACGAGATAGCGCGTACGCCACTGCTCGACGCAGCCAAGGAAGTCGACCTCTCGCAGGCGGTCGAGGCGGGCGTCTACGCCCGCCGGATCCTCGACGGTGAGGTCGAGAGCGACGCGGGCGGCGCCTCGCGCGAGGAGCTGGAGGCGCTGGTTGCCGAGGGCGAGCGCGCGAAGGACGTGTTCATCCGTTCCAACCTCCGCCTCGTCGTGGCCGTCGCCCGCCGATACCCGCGGGCCGGCCTCCCCCTGCTCGACCTGATCCAGGAGGGCAACGCGGGCCTCGTGCGCGCGGTCGAGAAGTTCGACTACGCCAAGGGCTTCAAGTTCTCCACGTACGCCACGTGGTGGATCCGCCAGGCCATCACCCGCTCCATAGCGGACCAGTCGCGCACGATCCGGCTCCCCGTCCACCTGGTGGAGGAGCTGGGCCGCATCCGCCGGGTGCAGCGCGAGTTCAACCGGGAGAACGGCCGCGACCCGGAGCACGCCGAGATCGCCGCCGAGCTGGGCTCCACCCCGGGGCGCGTCGGCGACGTACTGGACTGGGCCCGCGACCCGGTCAGCCTCAACATGTCCGTGGACGACGAGGGCGACACCCAGTTCGGTGACCTCCTCGAAGACACCTCCGCCGTCTCGCCCGAGCAGTCGGTGCTCACACTGCTGCGCAGCGAGGAGCTGGAGGAGCTGATCGGCAAGCTCGACAACCGGACCGCGTCGATCATCCGCATGCGGTACGGCATCGAGGACGGCCGCGAGCGCACGCTGACCGAGGTAGGCAAGGAACACGGCCTCACCCGCGAGCGCATCCGCCAGATCGAGAAGCACGCACTGCTCGAATTGAAGAGAATGGCTCACGACACGGGCTTTGACGCTGCAGCCTGAGCCCGAGTCCAGTAACCTCCGAATTGGGCCGCTTCACCTGGCCCCCCTGAGCTGAGTCCCGGCGCCCACCCCCCCTGGCGCCGGGGCTCATTCTTTTACGCGCGGCCCCGCCCGGCCCCGCCGCGGGCCTCAGGACGCCGCCGCGCGGCTGAGCCGGCCGCCCAGGTCCGCGAGGTACGCCACCAGCTGCGGCGGCTGGTGGGCGGTGAACTCGCAGTCCACCAGTGCCAGGCGCAGTGCCACCCACTCCAGCGAGTCCCGCAGCACACCCCGCAGCCGGCAGCCGCCCTCGCCCTCCGGCTCCAGCGGGCCGATCCTGGCGGGCAGCCGCGACGCGACGAACTCCGGCGGCGCCGCGAAGCTCACGTCCACCTCGATCTCCGGCTGCCGGCGCGTCATCGAATCGGTCAGGAACTCCGCCGCGTCCCCCGTCGGCAGCTCCCGGGGCGTGAACCGCGACCCGGTCGCGAACGGCTCGCTCACCCGGTCCACCCGGAACGTGCGCCACGCCTCCCGCCCCAGGTCGTACGCCACCAGATACCAGCGCCACCCCGTGCTCACCAGCCGGTACGGCTCGACCTGCCGCCGCGTCTCGGCGCCGTCCCCCGCCCGGTACGCGAACCGCAGCCGCTCCCGGCCGGTGACCGCCGAGGCCATCACGGTCAGGGTCCGCGGGTCGATCGTCGAACCGTCGCCCCGGGCCAGCGGCACCGTCGCGTTCTGCAGGGTCGAGACCCGGTGCCGCAGCCGGGACGGCAGCACCTGCTCCAGCTTGGCCAGCGCCCGTACCGAGGCCTCGTCGACGCCCTCGATGGCGTGACCGGCGCCGGCCCGCAGCCCCACCGCGATGGCGACCGCCTCCTCGTCGTCCAGCAGCAGCGGCGGCATGGCGGTGCCCGCCACGAGCCGGTAGCCGCCGACCGAACCGCGCGACGCCTCGACCGGATAGCCGAGGTCACGGAGGCGGTCGATGTCGCGGCGGATGGTGCGCGGGCTGACGGCGAGCCGCTCGGCGAGCTCGCTGCCCGGCCACTCGCGCGGCGTCTGGAGCAGGGACAGCAGATTCAGCAGACGTGCCGGGGTGTCGGTCATGTCACCCAGCATGAGACCTCAATGGGTCATGAACTGACCTAATACCCGTTTAAGTTCTTCCCATGACTTCCTCCGCACCTCAGCCGTCGCCCGCGGCCCCCTCGACGGAAGCCCCTTCCGCGGGGAGACCGTCGGCGGCGGCCCAGGCCCCGTCGGACCGCCGCCGGTGGTTCGCCCTGGCCATCGTGATGACCGCGGCCTTCATGGACCTCGTCGACGTCACGATCGTCAACATCGCCATCCCCAGCATCGAGCGGGACACCGGTGCCTCGTTCACCTCGATCCAGTGGATCGTCGCCGGCTACGCCCTGGCCTTCGCCGCCGGGCTCATCACCGGCGGCCGGCTCGGTGACATCTACGGCCGCAAGCGGCTCTTCCTCGTCGGCATAGGCGGCTTCACCCTCGCCTCCGCGCTCTGCGGATTCGCCGCCAACCCGGAGATGCTGGTCGCCTCCCGCTTCCTCCAGGGAGCGACGGCGGCGCTGATGGTGCCGCAGGTGCTGTCGATCGTGCACGCCACCTTCCCCGCCCACGAGCGCGGCAAGGTCTTCGGTCTCTTCGGCGCGATCGTCGGTCTCGGCGCGGTGTCCGGACCGCTGCTGGGCGCCCTGCTGACCGAGTGGAACATCGCCGGTCTCGAATGGCGCCCGATCTTCCTGATCAACCTGCCCGTCGGCATCCTCGGCCTGGTCCTGGGCAGCAGGTTCATCACCGAGTCCAAGTCGCCGAAGGCACTGCGCCTCGACCTGGTCGGCGTCGTGCTCGTCACGCTCGGCATGCTGATGCTGATCTACCCCCTGACCCGCGGCCGCGAGCTGGGCTGGCCGCTGTGGGGCCACCTGTCGATGGCCGGGAGCGTCCTCGTCTTCCTCGTCCTCGTGCTGTTCGAGCGCGCCAAGGCCGGCCGGGACGGGTCGCCGCTGGTCGAGCTCTCGCTGTTCCGGGTCAGGAGTTTCGCCGCCGGTATCGCCGTGCAGCTGACCTTCGGCATCGGGCTGGGCATCTTCTTCCTGGTCTGGACCCTGTACATGCAGATGGGCCTCGGCTGGAGCGCGCTGCGGGCCGGCACGACCGGAATCCCGTTCTCCGTCTCCGTCTCGGTGGCCGCCGGCCTCTCCGTGCAGAAGCTGGTGCCCCGCTTCGGCCGCAAGGTCCTCCAGACGGGTGCGCTGCTCATGGCGGCCGGCCTGCTGCTCTACATCTGGGAGGCCGACCACTACGGCATGGACATCACGTCCTGGCAGATGGCGCTGCCGCTGGTGGTCATGGGCGTCGGCATGGGGCTGATCGTGGCGCCGCTGGCCGACGCGGTACTGTCCGAGGTGCCCAAGGAACACTCCGGTTCCGCTTCCGGTCTGTTCAACACCGTGCAGCAGATGGGCAACGCGCTCGGCCTCGGGCTCGTCTCGGTCGTCTTCTACGGGGCGATCGGCGACCGGCTCACCCCGGCGCAGATCGGCCCGGCGTTCGCCGACGCCTTCGAGCAGTCGCTGTGGTGGGTGGCCGGTGTGCTGGTCCTGATCTTCGTGGTGATGTTCGCCCTGCCGGCCAGGCCGAAGCAGCACGTGGAGGGCGCGGAGGCGGCGGAGCCCGCCGCGGAGGAGTCCGCCGAGGAGCCGGTGCTCACGCACTGAGCCGACGGCGTACGCGGCAGAGTCACCGGTGCCCGCATCCCCCGGGGGATGCGGGCACCGGCATGCGGCGGGGCGCTGGGCGGGCGCCGGGGTTCTCTGCGCGGGTGCCGGCCGGGGCCGGGCCGGGCCGGTCAGCAGATGCGCGTCCGGGCCTCCATCGCGCCGCGCGCCGTCTCCTCGTCGCCGTACACCTCGCACATGTGGCGGCCGTCGGGCGTCGCGGTGTGCTCGACCTCCCACAGGCTCGTCTCGCTGCCGTCGAGGAGCAGGAACGCGTGCTCGTACAGCGTGAACCCGGCGTCCCGGCCCTCCACCTGGCACTGGCGGCCGAAGACCTGCGTGATGTGGTGGGCGAACGCGGCCCGCAGCAGATGGGCGGTCTCCTCGCCGGGCACGTCGCCGTTCTCCGCGCGGCGCAGCACACGGCGGGCATGGTCCGCGGAGTTGTCCGGCGCGTACATCCGGGGGAGCGGGGCCGGGGGAGTGGCCAGCAGGGCCGACATGAGCTCCAGGTCGGCCTGCGCCCCCTCGTCGTCGCCGAAGTCGGGAACGTCCCACAGGCTGCCGGCCAGCCGGGCGGCGGCGATGTGGGCGTCGGCCTCCTGGTCGTACAGCTCGTGCTGGCGGGTGTCGGGATGACCGGCTCCGCGCGGACCGCCGTGCACCAGTTCCCACAGGGTCAACGGGGAGCCGTCGCTCAGCAGGTAGGTGTGGCGGTAGGTCTCGCGGTGCAGGGTGGCGCTGTGGTGCGAGGAGTGCAGGGAACTGCTGTGGGCCAGCGCGGAACCCAGCCGCTCCACGGTGCTGTCGGGCAGGTCGAACGAATTGAGAGCCCGTCGCAGGATTCGCTCGAGGTGCTGCTCGGTCGTCTCGTACGGATCGCTCAAGGTGCTGTCTCCAGGCCGTCGCCGCGTGTGACTTGATGCGTGCTTAACGTAGCCCCTGGGGCTGACATCGGAACCGGGGTTCAGAAAAACGCCCGGGGCGCACGGAAGGTTCCGCGTACGCCGCCCGAACTTCCTTGCGCGGTCGGCGAGTCGGTTTCCCCGGCCCGTCCTCCGGGTGCGGGTGCGGCCCGTAGGGACCGCCTAGGGCGGGAAAGTGCCCCCGCCGTCGCTCCCTCCATGCCCGTGGCCGCCCGCACCCCTTCACGAGGGCCTGGCCCACGGCCTTCGCACCCGCCGCGTCGACCGCCACGAGGGCGCCCTCGGTGGGTTCGGGCGGCGACAGGGTGCTCGCCCCCGGCCCACTCCACCGCGACTCGCTCACTCTCCGGGCTCACAAAACAGGACTAATCACCCCGGGCGGTCCTACCGTGGCACCGTGACCGAGCCACCTGAAGCCGCAGGCGCAGCCGCGCAGCCCGCCCCCGGGGGCCGTACCGGGACCGTCGAGGGGGCGGCCGGCGGTCCGCCGCCCCCGAACGGATCCGTACGCGCCGGAGGGCTCGTTCCCCGGTCCGTCACCGGGCGGGCCACCGCGGCGGGCGTCATCGTCTCCCTTCTGCTGATCGTGGCCATCGTGCTCGGCAGCCGGTTCCTGGAGCACTTCGACTCCGCGCTGCTGCCGTACGCCGTGGCCACGGTGTTCCTCGCCTTCGGCGTCGCGTACCGGTACACCGTCTGGGTCTCCGCGCCCGGCGCCCAGCGGCTGTTCAAGAAGGGCTGGGGGAGCCTCTTCTCGGCCGCCAACTTCCGCAGGGCACCCACCGCGCTGCCGAAGATGATCGCCACCTACCTCGGCTTCCAGAAGTTCCTCGGCGCCCGCTCGCACGCCCGCTGGGCCGCCCACCAGCTGATCTTCTGGGGCTGCATCCTCGCCGCGCTGATCACCTTCCCGCTGACCTGGGGCTGGTTCACCTTCACCTCGGCGACCGGCTCCGGACCCGGCTACGAAATGCGCATCTGGGGCTTCAAGATCATCGGGTTCGGCTCCCTGAACCTCCTCGGCTGGCTGATGTTCCACGGCCTGGACATCGCCGCCGTCCTCGTCATCCCCGGCGCCTCCTACTTCCTGTGGCGGCGGATGAAGGACCGGGCGGCCATCACGGGCCAGCGGTTCGCCTACGACCTGGTGCCGCTGATCGCGCTCATCGTCATCTCGGTGACCGGTCTGCTCCTCACCTTCTCCTCGATCTTCCTGCACGGCGGCGGCTACGAGTTCCTGGCGATCCTCCACATGGTCGCCGTGGTCTTCACCCTCATCTACATCCCGTTCGGGAAGTTCTTCCACATCGTCCAGCGGCCCGCCGCCGTCGGCATGCAGCTGTTCAAGTACACCGGCCGACAGGACGAAGAGGTCTTCGGCTGCCGCCGCTGCGAGGAGCCCATCGACACCGCCCCGTACGTCGAAAACCTCCGGGGCACCATGCGCGACCTCAGCCTCGGCTTCGACGAGTGGGCCGAATACTGCCCGCGCTGCAAGCGGGTGCTGCGAGGCAGCGCCTACCTCTCACATGTGAAGAAGGGTTTCAAGTGACCGCGGACCCGCGCTCCCCCGAACCGCATGCGGTCGTCCCCATCGACCCCTCCCTCGCACCGCCGGGCACCCGCGCCTTCCGCGACGCGGGCGGCATCCCCGCCGACCGGTGGCACGCCGACCAGAACGGCGAGACCCTCGTCCCCACCCACTGCTGCTTCTGCGGCGTCCAGTGCGGCATGTATCTGCGCGTCGACCGCGGCGGCAAGGTCTTCGGTGTCGAGCCCCGCAACCACGACATCAACCGCATGCGCCTGTGCCCGAAGGGCATCAACGCCTACCAGCAGATCAACCACCCGGACCGGCTCACCGCCCCCCTCATGCGCCGCTCCCGCGACGAGGACTTCCGCGAGGTCTCCTGGGACGAGGCGCTCGACTTCACCGTCGCCGAGATCAGACGCATCCAGCAGACGTACGGGAACGACGCCTTCGGGCTGCTCGGCGGAGCGAGCCTGTTCTCCGAGAAGACCTACCTGGTCGGCAAGTTCGCCCGGGTCGCCCTCAAGACCCGGCACGTCGACTACAACGGCCGGCTCTGCATGGTCAGCGCCGCCGGCGCCAACAAGCTCGCCTTCAACATCGACCGGGCCGGCAACCCCTTCTCCGACATCCTCCTCACCGACTGCCTGCTCATCGCCGGCTCCAACGTCGGCGAGTGCTTCCCCGTGATGACCCAGTACGTATGGGGAGCCCGGGACCGCGGCGCCAGCCTCATCGTGATCGACCCCCGCGAGACCGCCATCGCCCGGACCGCCGACATCCACGTCGCCCTCAAACCCGGCACCGACTCCGCGTTCTTCAACTCCGTGCTGAACGTCATCGTCGAGGAGGGCCTCACCGACGAGGCCTACCTCGCCGCCCACGCCACCGGCTGGGAGGAGGTCAAGGCCAAGGTCGCCGAGTACCCGCCGTCCCGCGCCGCCGAGATCTGCGGCATCCCCGCCGAACAGATCGTCCAGGTCGCCCGCACCTTCGCCCGCGCCCCCAAGGCCATGGCCTGGCACGCCCGCGGCATCGAGCACCACTCGCAGGGCGTCGAGAACTGCCTCACCGTGATCAACCTCTGCACCGCCACCGGCCACATCGGCAAGCCCGGCGCCGGCTACGGCACCATCACCGGCCAGGGCAACGGGCAGGGCGGCCGCGAGCACGGCCAGAAATCCGACCTCCTTCCCGGCGGGCGCTCCATCAACAACGCGGAGCACCGCCGGCAGATCTGCGAGATCTGGGGCATCGAGGAGTCCGAACTCCCGCCCGCCGGGACCTCGATGATGGAAATGGTCTGGCAGATGCAGCGCCGCGAGATCCGCGGCCTGATCGGCATCTGCAACAACCCCTTCGTCTCCCTGCCGAACTACAAGGTCGTCAAGGAGGGGTACGACGCCACCGAGTTCCACGCCCAATTCGACTTCTTCCTTTCCGAGACCGCCACCAACGCGCACGTCGTCTTCCCCGTCACCACCTGGGCCGAGGACGACGGCGTCATGGCCAACGCCGAGGCCCGCGTGGTCAAGCACAACAAGGCCCAGGACCCGCCCCCCGGAGTCCGTACGGACACCTGGGTGATGTGCGAACTCGCCCGACGACTCGGCGCCGGCGACAAGTTCGACTTCAGCAACTCGCGCGAGGTCTTCGACGAGCTGCGGATCGCCTCCGCCGGCACGGTCAACGACTACTACGGCATCACCTACGAACGGCTGGAGGAGACCGGCGGCATCGCCTGGCCCTGCCCCTCCACCGACCACCCCGGCACCCCCCGGCTCTTCGAGGACGGCAGGACCTACCACCCCGACGGCAAGATCCACCTCCAGGTCGTCGAGTGGCACCCGCCGATGGACCCGTACGACGACGAGCACCCCATGACGCTCACCACGGGACGTACCGTCGCCCACTTCCTCTCCGGCAACCAGACCCGCAGGCTCGGCGGGCTCGTCGAGCAGACCCCGCGCCCCTGGGCCGAGGTCCACCCCTCCCACGGCTTCCGCAACGGCGAACCCGTCCGCGTCGTCACCCGGCGCGGCAGCGAGGTCTTCCCCGCCCTGGTCACCGAGGCGATCCGCCCCGACACCGTCTTCATCCCGTACCACTGGCCGGTCCCCACCGCCGCCAACGCGCTCACCATCGACGCCCTCGACCCCCGCTCCAAGATCCCCGAGTACAAGGTGTGCGCCTGCCGCATCGAGCACGCCGAGCGGATCGACGAGGTCCCCGCCCCCCCGGTCGCACCCGGGCACGTCGCCTATCCGGAGACCCAGGTCTCCCGCACCGACCCACTGCCGCCCACCTCTCCACAGGGCCGCGGCACCTCGGAGAGGAGCTGATGCCCGCATGATGGGCCGAACGATCTTCATCGACCCGGGGCGCTGCATCGGCTGCCAGGCCTGCGTCTCCGCCTGCCGTGAATGCGACTCGCACCGCGGCAAGTCCATGATCCACCTCGACTACACCGACGAGGGCCAGTCCGTCGCCTCCCTTCCCACCGTCTGCATGCACTGCGAGGACCCCGTCGCACCCTGCGCCGAGGTGTGCCCCGCCGACGCGATCCTGGTGACCGCCGACGGCGTCGTGCAGCAGGCCGACACCACCCGCTGCATCGGCTGCGCCAACTGCGTCAACGCCTGCCCCTTCGGCGTACCGAAGATCGACCTCCAGGCGAAACTGCAGATGAAGTGCAACCTCTGCTACGACCGCACCGCCTACGGCCTCGCCCCCATGTGCGCCACCGTCTGCCCGACCGGCGCGCTCTTCTACGGGACAGTCGAGGAGCTCCAGGCCGAACGCCCCGGCGTCCAGGTCGCCGACTCCTTCGTCTTCGGCGAGAGCGAGGTCCGCACCGGCGTCGCGATGGTCGTGCCCGCCGACCGGGTCCAGTGGCCGGTACCCGGCGGCCTGCCCGTCGTGGAGATCAACGGGAAGGACGTCCGACGGTGACCGAAACCGGCTACCCGCCCCCCGGCGACCCGAATCAGCCCCCGCCCCGTGACGCGGGCAGTACACCGCCCGGCGCGCCCGGCCAGCCGGCCTCCGGGGACCCGCGCGAGGCCCTGCACGACCGGATCGCCGCCGACGCCCTCACCACCCGCCGCGACTACCTGCGCATCGTCGCCACCGTCTCCGGCGGGCTGGCCGTCGGTGGCCTCGGCGTCGCCGGCGGCATCCTGCCCCGCCACGGCGACCCCGACGACGGCAAGGCCCCCGCCCCGAAGAAGATCGCTTCCCGGCTCCTTCCCGGCGAGTCCATCGCCTTCGACTACCCCGACGAGGAGGACCGCGCGGTCGCCGTCCGGCTCGACGACGGCACGCTCGTCGGCTACTCCGCGATCTGCACCCACCTCGCCTGTGCCGTGCTCTGGCGCAAGGACCGGGGCACCGAGGGCGAGCTGTACTGCCCCTGCCACGAGGGTGTCTTCGACGCCCGCAGCGGCGAGGTCACCGCCGGGCCGCCGCCCCGGGGGCTGCCCAAGGTGGTGCTCACCGAGCAGACCGACGGCAGCATCTGGGCCGTCGGCACCACCCGGTCCGGCGAGAGCATCGAGGACGGACTGTGCCGCCAGTTCGGCGAGGACCGCCCCGACCTGGCCTCCCGCCTCGGCTGCCCCGGCGTCCGTGACGGCGCCGAGGCACCTCCCGCCCCCGGAGCCGCCGCCCGCACGGTGGCCCCCGGGCCGTCCCGTACGCGTACCCGTACCGGAGCCGCTGCGTCCGACACCCCCGGGAGCCCGACATGAGCGACGACGACCGCCGGCCTCCGGGCGGCTCCGGCACGCCGCGGCCCTCCCCCGACCCGCAGTACCCGGGCCCCCCGCAGCACCCCGGCCCGCACTACCCCGAGTACCACCCCGGCAGTGCGCGGGCCGAGCTCAACCGGCCCGTCCGCGAGCGCTACCCGCAGATCCGGCCCACCAGCGGCTACGGCGACCCCCGCGTCCGCCACACCGGGCCCGGGCCCGGAGCCGGCACCGACCAGGAGCCGGAGCGGTCCTCGAAGCTCACCGCCCGCCTCGTGCTGGCCATGAGCGTCGTCATCGGGCAGCTGTGGGGCCTGATGGTCATCGTCGACGAGTGGATGGAGGGCAACACCGGCACCGCCTGGTGGGGCGCAGGTTTCCTCTGCCTCTCGTTCCTCGTCGTCCTCGGGCTCTGGCTGCTCGACCCCAAGGACCGCTGACCGGCCGCCCGGGCCGGGCGGCCGTACCCTGGAGGCATGAGTACCGCCCCCGGCCCGCGCGACGCGGAGCCCACCACGCCGGCCCGGCCCAGGCCGGCGCTGATCTTCGACGATCCGCTGGACCAGCAGTCCGCGGACGACACGGACCAGGGGTGGGGCGAGCGGGCTCCGTCCGGCGGCGCCGCGGACCTGGCGCGCTTCCTCGACGAGAAGCCGCCGCACCACATCTGAGTACGGGTCAGCACAGGATCACCGCGAATCCGCCGGAGATCCCCGCCCCCGCCAGATCGGCGGCCGTCCTCCTCGGCACCGCCAGCACGACCAGCGCCCCCGCCTCCGGCGCGCCGCCGACGGCCGCCGGCGGCACCCGCTCCACCCGCGCGCCCCTGGCCAGCACCCGGGCCTCCGCCGCTCCGGCATCCCCCGACGCGACGACATCCACCCGGTCGCCCGGCCTCAGCAGCCGCACGGTCTCCGCGTCCGCGATCCGTACCGGCGCCGACACCAGGCGCACCGGCGGCGACGCCCGCTCCCGGGCCGCCCCCTGTGCCGTACCGCCGCCGTGCCCGTCGTCTCCGCCGCTTCCGGCAAGCCCGGAGACGGCCAGCGCGGCCGCCGTCAGCGCCAGCCCGGCCGCCATGGAGCGGCGCTGCCGCCACACCGCCCGGCGCAGCCGCTGACCGGCGCCCCCACGCACCCGCAACGGCGGGAAGGCGGGCACCCCGTACGGTGCGGGAGCGGGCAACGGCCCCGGTGGGCCGCCCGCGAACGGAGCGGCGGGAGCAGTCTGGGGCGAGAAGGAGGAACCGGACGAGCGCATCGCGAACACCGCCTGCGTCAGGAGTCGTTGGGTCGGGGCCGCCCGCCGGACCCCGTGGGTCCGGCCGCCGGACATCCCCCACGATCCACCAGCCGCCCGATTCCCGCCGGGGCCTGTGGACCACCCCCACGATGTGGAAAACTCGCTCACCCGCCGGGGCGAAACACCACCGGGGCGAAACCCTGGCACCGGGAGCACCAGCACCGGAACCCTGCACCGGGAGCCCCCGCACCGGGAGCCCCCGCACCGGGAGCCCCCGCACCGGGAACCCCGGCGCCGCGGAACAACCTCCCCTACGGCAGCGCGATCCCCGTGTCGATCCCATCCAGCGCGTGCCCGCACGGGCAGCCCCGGTCCGCGGCCGCCGGCAGCGCCGCCACCGCGTCGAAGAGGACCGAGCGCAGCCGGTCCACGTTGGCCGCGAAGACCTTCAGCACCTCCTCGTGGGAGACGCCCTCGCCGGCCTCCGCCCCCGCGTCCAGGTCCGTGACCAGGGTCATCGTGGTGTAGCAGAGGCCCAGCTCCCGGGCGAGCACCGCCTCGGGGTGCCCGGTCATGCCGACCACGGACCAGCCCATCGCCGCGTGCCAGCGCGACTCGGCGCGGGTCGAGAAGCGCGGCCCCTCGACGACCACCAGCGTCCCGCCGTCCACCGCCTCCCAGTCCCGCCCCCGCGCGGCGGCCAGCGCGACCTTGCGCCCCTCGGGGCAGTACGGGTCGGCGAAGCCCAGGTGCACCACGTTCGGCAGGACCCCGTCGACCCGGGTCTCACCGTCGTAATAGGTCTGCACGCGGGTCTTCGTGCGGTCCACCAGCTGGTCCGGTACGAGCAGGGTGCCCGGCCCGTACTCCGGGCGCAGACCGCCCACCGCGCACGGGCCGAGCACCTGGCGTACGCCGACCGAGCGCAGCGCCCACAGGTTGGCGCGGTAGTTGATGCGGTGCGGGGGCACGTGGTGGCCCCGGCCGTGCCGGGGGAGGAAGGCGACCCGGCGGCCGCCGGTCTCGCCGATGAAGACGGAGTCGCTGGGCTCTCCGTAGGGGGTATCCACGCGGACCTCGGTGACGTCCTCCAGGAAGGAGTACAGCCCCGAGCCACCGATCACACCGATCTCTGCGTTCGCCATGCGGTCACAGTAGGCGTTCGCTCCGGGGCTCCGGCAGGCGGGCGAGGGGCGGGGAGAGGCGGCCGGGTGCCGGGACGGCGAAGACCCCGCCGAGCGGATCGGCGGGGTCTTCGTGAAGGCTGTGAAGCCGACGGCTCAGGCGGCCGACGAACCGCTCGTCGAGGACGAGGAGGCGGAGGACGTGGCCGCCGAGGCGGTCGGCGACTTGGTCTCCGACGACGTCGAGGAGCCGGCGGACGAGGACGATCCGGACGTCTTCGAGGCGGCCGACGCCGGCGTGCTGCTCGACGAGGAGCCGCGGCTGTCGTTCCGGTAGAAGCCGGAACCCTTGAAGACGATGCCGACCGCCGAGAACACCTTCTTCAGGCGTCCGTCGCAGTTCGGGCACACCGTGAGAGCGTCATCGGTGAACTTCTGCACCGCTTCGAGGCCCTCGCCACACTCGGTGCACTGGTACTGGTAGGTCGGCACTTTGTTCCTCCTGGCACTCTGACTCGATGAGTGCTAACGACGCTCCATAGTGACCTATTCCGCTGGATCAGTCCACCGTGACCGGCCCGCGGTGACCGATACCACGCGCCACGGTCCGCCCCGAACCGGTCGGCAGGAGCCTCGAACGCAGCGTCACCAGGGTCACCAGCGCCAGCACCGTACCCACCAACGGCACCAGGAACCCGGCGCTCGCGCCGTGTCCGTCCGCCAGCCGGCCGGCCACCGTCACCGCGGCCGCCTGACCCAGCGCGACCGCGCCCGTCAGCCAGGTGAACGCCTCGGTCCGCGCGGAGCCCGGCACCAGCGCCTCGACCAGCGTGTAGCCGCTGATCAGGGCCGGAGCGATGCAGAGGCCGACCAGCAGGCCGAGCGCGGCGAGCAGGGGCACCGAGTGCATCGCCCACAGGCCCGACGCGGTCAGCGCCAGGCCCGTGTAGCCGGTGATGAGGCGGCGGCGGGGTCCGGACTTCCAGGCGACGGCCCCGCAGGCGATCCCGGCCAGCATGTTGCCGGCGGCGAAGATCCCGTACAGCACACCGTTCGCGCCCGGGCTGCCGATCTCCTCGGCGAACGCGGTCAGCGAGACCTGCATGCCGCCGAACACCGAGCCGATGCCGAGGAAGGCCACCGCGAGCACGCGTACGCCGGGGACCGACAGGGCGGAGGCGTGGCGCTCGCCGCCGGGCAGGGCGCGGTCGCGGACGGCCGGCTGGGTGGCGCGCCGCGCGGCGAAGAGCAGACCGCCCACCAGGGTGAGCGCGGCTTCCGCGATCAGGCCGGCCGCCGGGTGCACGCCGGTGCACAGAGCGGTGGCGAGTACGGGGCCGATGACGAAGGTGAACTCGTCCGTCACCGACTCGAACGCGGCGGCCGTCGCCAGCAGCGGCGACGCCTCGCGCCCGGGGGCCGCCCCCAGCACGGCCGCCCAGCGGGCGCGCACCATGGGGCCGATCTGCGGGACGGACGCGCCGGTCGGGACGGCCGCCGCGAACAGCGCCCACAGGGGCGCGTCCGCCAGGGCGAGCGTCACCAGGAGCGAGACGGCGGCGGAGTGGACCAGCACGCCGGGCAGCAGCACGGCCCGCTGGCCGAACCGGTCGGCGAGCTTGCCGGTCTGCGGGGCGAACAGGGCCATGGAGACCCCGGTGACGGCCGCGACGGCGCCGGCGCTGCCGTACGAGCCGGTGGTGTGCTGGACCAGCAGCACGATGCCGATGGTGAGCATCGCGAAGGGCTGCCGTGCGGCGAAGCCGGGAAGGAGGAAGGTCCACGCCCCGGGGGTGCGCAGCAACTGCCCGTATCCGGGGCGGTCGGAGACCGTGGACACCACGGTCCTTGCCTTTCTGCCGCCTGGTGGCCGTGCTCCCCGGGGCGGTCCGCACGTGTGTGCGCCGGGCGGGGGCTGCCGAGAGCTGTCCTCTTCGCGCGGAACTGCGGTAGATGCCGGGCGCTCGCGGCCGGTGTGCGGTGCACAGCCGGTACGGAGGACGCCACGACCGCCATACGGTCGCGCCAGCTCTGCGTCAGGCAGAGTTGGTCGATCAATCGGTGGTTCTGGGTTTCCTTCATGCTACAGGCAGGAGGGGCGGTGTTCCTGTGATTGTGCGCGCACTGCCCCTCCCCGCCTGTGAACGCGGCGTGGGCTCAGTGATGTGCCTTCGCGTCGCGTTTCTTCGCCTCGTCCGACCTGCCGAGCTTCCTCACTGCCTTGAGCGCCCCCGCCCCATGGGGCCCGGTGAGGCCCCCGTGGTCTGTGGGGTGCCCGCCGGGCGTGCCGAGCCAGCCGGCCAGCTTGCCGCCCTCGGCGACCGCGCGCAGCCGTGCCTCGGCCGCGTCGCGCACCGGGTCGGTGGCCACGACGAGCAGTTCGTCGCCGCGCCGCAGCACCGTCGAGGGGGCGGGTACGAAGCTCTTGCCTTCGCGCACCACGAGGGTGACCGCGGCACCCGCCGGCATGCGCAGTTCCCCGATCTCGACGCCGTGCATCTTCGACTTCGCGGGGACGGCCACCGAGAGCAGGTGTCCGCGCAGCCGCTCCAGGGGTGCCGATTCGATGCCCAGGTCGGCCGCCTCGGACGGGTCGTCCCCGATGTCGAGGGCCTTGGCGAGCCAGGGCAGGGTCGGGCCCTGGATGAGGGTGTAGACGATGACGAGGACGAAGACGATGTTGAAGACCCGGGTGGAGCCCTCGATGCCGGACACCATGGGAATGGTCGCCAGGATGATGGGTACGGCACCGCGCAGCCCGGCCCAGGACATGAGGGCCTTCTCCTGCCAGGGCAGCCGGAACGGCAGCAGCGAGATGAAGACCTCCAGCGGCCGTGCCACCACGGTCAGCACCAGGCCCACGACGACGGCGGGCCAGAAGTCGTCGAGCAGGTCGTGCGGGGTGACCAGCAGACCGAGCAGGACGAACATGCCGATCTGGGCCAGCCAGCCGAGCCCGTCCGCGAAGCCCCGGGTCGCCGGCCAGTGCGGCAGCTTGGCGTTGCCGAGGATCATCGACGCGAGGTAGACGGCGAGGAACCCGCTGCCGTGGAGCATGGCGCCGGCCGCGTACGCGGAGACCGCGATGGCCATGACCGCGATCGGGTAGAGGCCGGAGGCGGGCAGGGCCACATGGCGCAGCCCGTACGAGCCGAGCCAGCCCACGGCGATGCCGACGGCGGCGCCGATGGCCAGTTCCAGGGCTATCTCGCCGAGCAGCACGTACCAGCTCTCGACCTCGCCGACGGTCGAGAAGGCGACCACGAGGATGACCACGGGGGCGTCGTTGAAGCCGGACTCCGCCTCGAGGACGCCGGTGACGCGGGCGGGCAGCGGGACCTTGCGCAGGACGGAGAAGACGGCGGCGGCGTCCGTCGAGGAGACGACCGCGCCGATGATGAGCGCCTGCCGCCACTCCAGGCCGACCAGGTAGTGCGCCCCGGCCGCGGTCACGCCCACGCTGATCCCGACGCCGACCAGCGACAGCATCACGGCCGCGGGCAGCGCGGGTCTGACCTCTTTCCACTTCGTGCCGAGGCCGCCCTCGGCGAGGATCACGACGAGCGCCGCGTAGCCGATGACCTGCGTCAGTTCCGCGTTGTCGAACTCGACGTCGAAGAAGCCGTCCTGGCCCAGGGCGATACCGATGCCGAGGTACAGGAGCAGGCTGGGGAGCCCGCTGCGGGAGGAGATGCGGACCGCCACGACGGCGACGAGCAGGACGAGTGAGCAGGCGAGCAGGAGTTCGTTGAGCGTGTGGACAGTCAGTGGCCGGTCCTTTCCCTGCGTACGCCTACCGGATCGGCTTCCGGCGGCCGGTACTTCGTTACCTTACCTAATCTTTAACGTTTTCTTGATGCCTTCGAGTATTCGTGCGATCGCTACGCAATTCGAGCCATCCTGATACCGCGTCCGAGCGGCTTGCGCGCTGCGCCTATGGTTGCTCCTGCACTCCCAGGACCGCCCTGCCCTCGAAGGACAGCGATGCCCGCCACAACAACCGTCTCTTCCGGATCCACCGGTACCGCCGGTGGCGGGCCGCGCAAGAAGAGGAAAAAGGGGCGACGCGCCCGCCTGCTCCTGATCGTCCTGGTGCTGGCGCTCGTCGCGGGTGTCGGTTACGGAACGTACTGGTCCGTATCCACCGTGCGCGCCTCGTACCCGCAGACGAACGGGACCATCCACCTCGACGGCCTCTCCGGCAACGTCGACGTCAAGCGCGACGGCTACGGCATCCCGCAGATCTACGCGGACTCCGACGCCGACCTGTTCCGCGCCCAGGGCTTCGTCCAGGCCCAGGACCGCTTCTGGGAGATGGACGTCCGCCGCCACATGACGGCCGGGCGGCTCTCCGAGATGTTCGGCTCGGGCCAGGTCGAGACGGACTCCTTCCTGCGGACGCTGGGCTGGCGCAAGGTCGCGCAGGAGGAGTACGACACCGTCCTGTCCGACGAGACCAAGAAGAACCTCCAGGCGTACGCGGACGGCGTGAACGCCTACCTCGAGGGGCGCGACGGCAAGGACATCTCCGTCGAGTACGCCGCCCTCGGCCTCACCAACGACTACAAGCCCTCCGCGTGGACCCCGGTCGACTCGGTCGCCTGGCTGAAGGCGATGGCCTGGGACCTGCGCGGCAACATGCAGGACGAGATCGACCGCTCGCTGATGACGAGCCGGCTCGACGCCGACCAGATCGAGCAGCTCTACCCGGCCTACCCGTACGACAAGCACGAGCCGATCGTCACCGAAGGCGCGATCTCCCCGCTCACCGGGAAGTTCGACCCCGAGGCGCCGGACTCCGAGGGCAGCGGCGCGTCCACCGTGGCGGGCGCCACCCAGGGCCTGAACACGCAGCTCGGCGCGCTCTCCGACACCCTGGACGAGATCCCCGCGCTGCTCGGCCCGAACGGCACCGGCATCGGCTCGAACTCCTGGGTGGTCTCCGGCAAGTACACGACCACCAACAAGCCGCTGCTCGCCAACGACCCGCACCTCGCGCCGATGCTGCCGTCCCTCTGGTACCAGATGGGCCTTCACTGCCGCCAGGTCTCCGAAACCTGCAAGTACGACACCGCCGGCTACACCTTCTCCGGCATGCCGGGTGTGATCATCGGCCACAACCAGGACATCGCCTGGGGCTTCACCAACCTGGGCGCCGACGTCACCGACCTCTTCCTGGAGAAGGTCTCCGCCGACGGCTACCTGTACGACGGGAAGACGAAGCCGTTCACCACCCGCGAGGAGACCATCAAGGTCGCGGGCGGCAAGGACCGGCACATCACCGTCCGCGAGACCAACAACGGGCCGCTGGTCTCCGACCGCAGCAGCGAGCTGGAGAAGGTCGGCCAGAAGGCCCCCGTCACCAACTCCGCCCCGGACCGCGCCGACGGTTACGCCGTCGCGCTGAAGTGGACCGCGCTGGAACCCGGCCACTCCATGGACGCCGTCTTCGAGCTCAACCGCGCCAAGGACTTCACGGCCTTCCGCGCGGCGGCCCAGCACTTCGAGGTTCCCTCGCAGAACCTGATCTACGCCGACACCAAGGGCCACATCGGCTACCAGGCCCCCGGCAGGATCCCGGTGCGCAAGCAGGGCGACGGTACGACGCCCAGCCCCGGCTGGTCCTCGTCGTACGGCTGGAAGAAGGACCCGATCCCGTTCGACGAGCTGCCCTACGAGTACGACCCGAAGCGCGGCTACATCGTCACCGCCAACCAGGCCGTGATCGACGAGGACACGTACCCGTACCTGCTCACCAAGGACTGGGGCTACGGCAGCCGCAGCCAGCGGATCAACGACCTCGTCCAGTCGAAGATCAAGGGCGGCGGCAAGATCTCGACCGAGGACATGCAGAAGATGCAGATGGACAACACCAGCGAGATCGCCGCGCTGCTGGTGCCCGAACTGCTGAAGATCAACGTCTCCGACAAGGACGTCCGCCAGGCGCAGAAGCTGCTGGAGGGCTGGGACTACACCCAGGAGGCCGACTCGGCCGCCGCCGCGTACTTCAACGGCGTCTGGCGCAACATCCTCAAGCTGGCCTTCGGCGACAAGCTGCCCAAGGAGATGCGCGTCGAGGGCGAGTGCCTGAACGTTCGTCCGGCCAAGAGCTCCGGCCCGGTCGACGAGCAGGACCGGCTGGTGCGCGAGTGCGGTCAGCGCTCCCCGGACTCCGCGCAGCCGGACGGCGGCGACCGCTGGTACCAGGTCGTCGCGAACCTCATGGACAAGCCGGACAGTGACTGGTGGAAGTCGCCCAAGAGCCGCAAGGACAAGGCGACCGAGACCCGCGACGAGCTGTTCGCCCGCGCCATGGAGGACGCGCGCTGGGAGCTGACGGCCAAGCTCGGCAAGGACATCACCACCTGGAACTGGGGCCGGCTGCACCAGCTGACCCTGAAGAACCAGACCCTCGGCACGGAGGGCCCCGACCTCCTGCGGCGGGTCCTCAACCGGGGCCCGTGGAACCTCGGCGGCGGCGAGGCCGCGGTGGACGCCACCGGCTGGAACGCGGCCGGCGGCTACGAAGTGGTCTGGGTGCCGTCGATGCGGATGGTCGTCAACGTGGGGGACTGGGACAAGTCCCGCTGGATCAACCTCACCGGCGCCTCCGGACACGCGTTCAGCGCGCACTACACCGACCAGACCGACAAGTGGGTCAACGGTGAGCTGCTGCCCTGGGCCTACGGCACGAACGCCGTGGCCGGGACGACGACGGACACCCTGACCCTGAAACCGTAGAAGGCCGCCCCGAAGGCCCCCGGTGCCTCAGCTCGCGCTGAAGCGCCGGGGGCCTTCGGGTGTGACCACCGCGTGTACGGGGAAGTCGTGCGGCTCGGCCGGGACCTGGGCGGTCACCTCGTTCGCGTACAGCAGGACGACCAGCGCGGGCGTGGCCCCCGCGGCTGTCAGGCGCGCCAGAACCCGGTCGTAGCTGCCGCCGCCGCGCCCGAGGCGCATCCCGCGCGCGTCCACCGCGAGACCGGGCAGCAGCACCGCGTCCGCGCCGAGGACGGCGTCGGGGCCGAGCCGCTCGCCGACGGGTTCGAGCAGTCCGCGCCCCGCCTTCGCGAGGCCCGCGAGGCCTTCGTACGGCGCCCAGTCCAGGTCGTTGTCGGCGAGGAGCACCGGCAGCAGCACCCGCACGCCCCGCGCGCGCAGCGCGTCCAGCAGGGCGAGGGTGCCCGGTTCGCGCCCCACCGAGACGTACGCGGCGACGGTACGGGCCCCGTTCAGCTCCGGGAGGGCGAGCGCGTGGCGGGCGAGAACCGCGGCGGCCCGTTCGACGTCCTGGTCCGTCAGGAGGCGACGTGCGGCGAGCAGTTCACGCCGCAGCAGGGCCTTTGCGGACATATCGGTGTTCAACGGGTGCCTACCGGTCTCTCGTACGGGGTTATATGAGGACAAAATTAACCGGAGGATCATCTTCCGCCCAGATGGGCCGGTTAATGTTCAGCGCATGACCCAGTCGAACCCCAGGATCAGCAAGGCCGTCATCCCGGCGGCGGGCCTCGGGACCCGCTTCCTGCCGGCCACCAAGGCCACCCCCAAGGAGATGCTGCCTGTCGTCGACAAGCCTGCCATCCAGTACGTCGTCGAGGAAGCGGTGGCTGCCGGGCTGCACGATGTGCTCATGATCACCGGCCGCAACAAGCGTCCCCTGGAGGACCACTTCGACCGGAACTACGAGCTGGAGAGCGCCCTGACCCGCAAGGGGGACGCCGACCGGCTGCGCATGGTCCGCGAGTCCAGTGACCTCGCGACCATGCACTACGTACGCCAGGGCGACCCCCGGGGCCTGGGCCACGCCGTGCTGTGCGCCGCGCCGCACGTCGGTGACGAGCCGTTCGCGGTGCTGCTCGGCGACGACCTGATCGACCCGCGCGACCCCCTGCTGACCCGGATGACCGAGGTCCAGGGGCGGGAGGGCGGCAGCGTCATCGCGCTCATGGAGGTCCCCTCCGCGATGATCCACCAGTACGGCTGCGCGGCCGTGGAGCCCACCGCCGAGGCGGACGTGGTGCGCGTCACCGGCCTGGTCGAGAAGCCGGAGCCCGCCGACGCGCCCAGCAACCTCGCCGTGATCGGCCGCTACGTCCTGGACCCCGCGGTGTTCGACATACTGCGCAGGACCGAGCCGGGCCGGGGCAACGAGATCCAGCTGACCGACGCCCTGCAACTGCTCGCCGAGGACGAGAAGGTCGGCGGCCCCGTGCACGGCGTCGTCTTCAAGGGCCGCCGCTACGACACCGGCGACCGCAGCGACTATCTGCGGGCCATTGTCAGACTCGCGTGCGAACGTGAAGATCTGGGGCCGGAGTTCCGCAGCTGGCTCCGCCGTTACGTCACCGAGGAGATGTAGCACGTTGAGCAGCACGATCTGGTCGGTGGACGAGCACCTGGAAGACATCCTCGCCGCGGTGAAGCCGCTCGAACCCATCGAGCTGCAACTGCCCGAGGCCCAGGGCTGCGTCCTCGTCGAGGACGTCGTCGTGGAGATCGCCCTGCCGCCCTTCGACAACAGCTCGATGGACGGTTACGCGGTCCGCGTCGCCGATGTCGAGGGCGCCACCGAGGAGTTCCCCGCCGTCCTCACCGTCATCGGCGACGTCGCGGCCGGCGACGACGGCCTCGGCGCCGGCCGGCGCGTCGGCCCCGGCGAGGCCGCCCGCATCATGACCGGCGCCCCGCTCCCGGAGGGCGCCGAGGCCGTCGTCCCCGTCGAGTGGACCGACGGCGGTACGGGCGAGGGCCCCGCCGCCGCGATGCGCGCCCACAGCGACGCCCCCGAGGGGGCCGGCGGAGAGGTCCGCGTCCACCGCCCGGCCCAGGCCCGCGCCCACGTCCGGGACCGGGGCAGCGATGTGCGCCCCGGCGACCTCGCGCTCAAGGCCGGCACGGTCATCGGGCCGCCGCAGATCGGCCTGCTCGCCGCGATCGGCCGCTCCACCGTCAAGGTCCGCCCCCGCCCCCGCGTCGTCGTCCTGTCCACCGGCAGCGAACTCGTACAGCCCGGCGGCGAGCTGACCGGCGGCCGGATCTACGACTCCAACAGCTTCGCCCTCACCGCCGCCGCCCGGGACGCCGGGGCCATCGCCTACCGCGTCGGCGCCGTCGCCGACGACGCCGAGACCCTGCGCGCCACGATCGAGGACCAGCTGATCCGCGCCGACCTCGTCGTCACCACGGGCGGCGTCAGCGTCGGCGCCTACGACGTCGTCAAGGAAGCCCTGTCCTCGGTCGGCGACGAGGACGAACCCGGCGGCGGGGTCGACTTCCGCAAGCTCGCCATGCAGCCGGGCAAACCGCAGGGCTTCGGCTCCATCGGCCCCGACCACACCCCGCTGCTCGCCCTCCCCGGGAACCCGGTCTCCAGCTACGTCTCCTTCGAGCTGTTCGTCCGCCCCGCCATCCGCACCCTGATGGGGCTGCCCGCGATGGACCGCCCGACGGCGAAGGCCGTGCTCGTCGCCGACAAGGCCCTGTCCTCGCCGGCCGGGAAGCGCCAGTTCCTGCGCGGTACGTACGACGCGGAGGCCGGCACCGTCACGCCCGTCGGCGGTTCCGGCTCACATCTGATCGCCGCGCTCGCCCAGGCGGACGCGCTGATCGTGCTGCGCGAGGACGTCACCTCCGCCGAACCCGGCTCCGACACCGAGGTGATCCTGCTCCGCTGACCGCGGCCCGGTGGCGGTACGGTGTCTGGCGCTGTGCCGTCCGGGGGACACCCCCCGGCCCCCGGACCGCGCCCCGGCGCGGCACCGGGGAATCCGGCGCCCTACCGCTAGGCGGAGTGAGTTGAGTACGCAGAACAGGCTGACGCACATCGACGAGGCGGGGGCCGCCCGCATGGTCGACGTCTCCGGGAAGGACGTCACCGCGCGCGTCGCCCGTGCCAGCGGCCGGGTCCTCGTGTCGCCGCGTGTCGTCGAACTGCTCCGGGGCGAGGGGGTCCCCAAGGGCGACGCCCTCGCCACCGCGCGGATCGCCGGGATCATGGGCGCCAAGCGCACCCCGGACCTGATCCCCCTCTGCCACCCGCTGGCCGTCTCCGGAGTCGGCGTCGAGCTCAGCGTGGCCGACGACGCCGTGGAGATCACCGCCACGGTGAAGACCACCGACCGCACGGGCGTGGAGATGGAGGCCCTGACCGCGGTGTCGGTCGCCGCGCTCACCGTCGTCGACATGGTCAAGGCCGTCGACAAGGCCGCCGTCATCACGGACGTCCGGGTGGAGGCGAAGTCGGGCGGCAAGTCCGGCGACTACGTGCGCGCTCACGAACCCGGGGCCGAAGCGTGAACGCCGCCGTCCCCCCGCCCCCGTACCGCGCCCTCGTCGTCACCGCCTCGAACCGCGCGGCCGCCGGGGTCTACGCCGACAAGGGCGGGCCGCTGATCGCCGAGGCGCTGACCCGGCTCGGCTTCACCGTCGACGGCCCCGAGGTCGTTTCCGACGGCGACCCGGTCGAGCGGGCCCTGCGGTCCGCGGTGGCCGCCGCGTACGACGTGGTCGTCACCACCGGCGGTACGGGCATCTCGCCCACCGACCGCACCCCCGAGGCCACCCGCCGCGTCCTGGACCACGAGGTCCCCGGCATCCCCGAGGCGATCCGGGCCGAGGGCCGCGACAAGGTCCCCACCGCCGCGCTCTCGCGGGGCCTGGCGGGCGTCGCCGGGCGCACCCTGATCGTCAACCTCCCCGGCTCGACCGGCGGGGTGCGCGACGGGCTCGCCGTCCTGGACCGGCTTCTGGCGCACGCCGTGGACCAGCTGCGCGGCGGCGACCACCCCCGACCCGGGAGCCCGAGCTGAACGTCCCGACCTGGCCGGTGATCCTGACGGACGGTGATGTCGCCCTCCGGCCCATCAAGCTGCGCGACCAGCGCGAGTGGCGCGAGGTCAACCGCCGCAACCGGGAGTGGCTGCGCCCCTGGGAGGCGACCGTCCCGCCGCCCGCCCCCGGCGGCCCGGTCGCCCAGCGGCCCACGTACCGCCAGATGATCCGTCACCTGCGCTCGGAGGCCCACGCCGGCCGGATGCTGCCGTTCGCCATCGAGTACCGGGGCCGGCTGGTCGGTCAGCTGACCGTCGCCGGGGTCACCTGGGGCTCGATGTGCTCGGGGCACGTCGGTTACTGGGTGGACCGGGAAGTGGCCGGACGCGGGGTGATGCCGACCGCTGTCGCGCTCGCCGTCGACCACTGTTTCCAGGTGGTCGGACTCCACCGCGTCGAGGTGTGCATTCGCCCCGAGAACGGGCCGAGCCGGCGGGTCGTGGAGAAACTCGGATTCCGCGAGGAGGGGCTGCGCCCGCGTTATCTGCACATCGACGGGGCCTGGCGGGACCACCTGATCTACGCACTGACGGCGGAGGAGGTGCCGGACGGGCTGCTGCGGAGATGGCACCGGTCGCGGCCGGCTCCACGTCCGGATCAGCCGGAACCTCCCGCATAATAAAAAGTATGTTCGAATTGCTTGCTGTCCGTTGATCCGAACAATCACAAAAAAAGTCCGCGATATCGGCCGGATCGTGCGACACACCGGGCCAATTGGCGGATGCCTCCGCGCAAACCCCTCTACGGTGTGAGATGTGAGCAGCAGTGGCCTCATCTACGCAGTCATCGTCGGGGCCTGGGCCGCCTACTTGGTGCCGATGTGGCTCCGCAGGCAGGACGAGCTGAACGAGGAGCGTCCGACCGAGCGCTTCAGCACCGCCATCCGGCTGCTCTCCGGCCGGGCGGCGATGGAGCGCCGGTATGCCAAGGGGCTGCAGGAGCGCGCCGAGGACGAGGCGGCACCCGACGCCGACCCGGACGTGAGCACGGACCGAATGGAATCCGTCGACGTCCGGGCCTTCGCCGCGCCCCCCGCGCACACCGAGGCCCGGATGCACGACCCGGCCGCCGCGCCCGAGCCCGCCCCGCGCAAGCCGGGCGGTGCCGCCATCGGCTCCGCCCGGCGCGCGCGCCCCGGCGGAACCGACGCGGAACGCGCCCGGCGCGCGCAGCGCCTCCAGGTCCTCGCGCGCCGCCGGCGCACCACCGTCGTCCTCTTCCTCGCCTTCACGCTCGGCGCGATCGTCGCGGCGGTCGGCGGCCTGCGCTTCCTGTGGGCGCCGGCGGTCCCGGCCGTGCTGCTCAGCGCGTACATCGCGCACCTGCGGACGCACGAGCGGCGCAGGTTCGCCTTCACCATGGACCAGCGCCGCGCCGAGGTGGCGGCCCAGCGGCTCCGCGAGAACCGCCCCCGCCGTCACCAGCCCGCCGCCACGGCCCCGGCCGACACCGACGAGGACGCCGAGCCGCGCCACCCGGTCCCCGAACCCACCCCCACGGTCTCCCCGCAGGAGGCCGGCCGTCGCGCCCTGGTCGAGCAGACGGACCACGCGGAGTGGGTCGACCAGCAGCGCGAGCGCGGCCGGGTCCAGGGCGACAGCTGGGAGCCGGTCCCGGTCCCCCTGCCCACCTACGTCACCGCCCCGGTCGCCCCGCGCGCCACGGGCGGCGTCGAGGTCGGCAATCCGGAGACCTGGAGCGCGGCCCGCTCCAGCACCGCCGAGCCCGCGCAGCCGGAGCCCGAGGCGCCCCCGGTGGACCCGGCGCCGCGCCAGCGCTCCCCGCAGTCCCGCCGCTCCCGCGACCGGGGCCGCACCCCGCTCTTCGACCAGTACGAGGACGGCGACCGCCCCCGCGCGGCCAACGAGTGACCCCCTCGCCGGACGGCCGTGACCCACGCCACGGCTGACCAGCGCGGAACGGATTTCCGAGCACCCCTCCGAGGGTGCTAGAGTTTCACACGTCGCAAGGGCCTGTGGCGCAGTCTGGTAGCGCACCTCGTTCGCATCGAGGGGGTCTGGGGTTCAAATCCCCACAGGTCCACTGCACGACTGTTCCTGAGTCAGCTCAGGAATGGTGACGAGATCCCGTCCGATCGCAAGATCGGGCGGGATCTCGTCGTTTCTGGGCTCGTCAGGAGGTCTGGGTGCGCGCATCGGGGTGGCGCGGCGGCCGCCGTCCTGCTGCCTGCCCGCGTGCGGGCGTGGGTGTGCACGCCGACCTGCGGGGTGATCGGCGTGCGTGGACCATCTGGGGTTGTCGTGCGAGTCCGGCGTCAGCGGAGGCGCGGAGGCGGATGTCGCCCGGAACCCAGGGCCGGCGGTGTGATCGCCGGGGTACTGGGCGGAGGCAGCGGGCCGGTGGTGTCGAAGTCGGCGGCGGTGAGCTCGTCGGGTCCGTTCCGTTCGGTGAGCCAGGTCTCGAGGATTCTCAGGTTCGCGACGGTGAGCATCAGGGCGAGGAAGAGGGCCTGAGTGACCTGGCCCGGGGCGGTGCTTGCGGTTGCCGATGTCGAGGGCCCCGTTCTTGAAGCGGCCGTTGGCGCCTTCGTTGTGGCTGCGGATGGGCTTGTACGTGTTCAGCCAGGGGTGCGGAGGTAGGGGACGTCCTGGCGGTACTTGGCCAGACGCCAGACGCCAGACGCCAGACGCCAGACGCCAGTCGGCTCCCTCGGCGTCGGGGGGCCACCAGTCGTCCCGGCCACGGAGCGTCGATCACCGCCATGCCGCTGTCGGTGATGCGCAGATCACTGCCGCGTACGATGGGCAGCTCGCCCGGGTTGGGCCCGCAGCCCGCCGTCAGAGGGGCGCGGTTCAAGCGACGCCGACATGCGTGTTCGCTGAACTCCAGGACCGGCAGCTCGCCTTCTTCCGGGCCCGGCCGGAGAGCAGCCACTCGCCGTCGTTCAGCCTCTTACGACAGAAAGCAGCAGGGGGGTGCGTACGCCGAGGTGGGATGCGGAGTCGGCGATCGTCGCGGCCAGCCAGCCGACTGCGTCGCAGGACCACTCGGCGAGTTCACCTCGTAGGGTCATGCCGTGCAGAGGCGGGCCGTTCCAGAATCCGTCGGCGAACGGCGGTGGCAGCGTCTCGTCCTCGTCGGCTCTTCCCGACTTGCCCGGGATGAATGCGTCTTGCTCCAAGTGGCCGAGGCAGCTGACGAGTTGCTGCGCGATGGCAGGGATGGAGGGATTGCGCCCGCTGTCAATGGTGATCTTCACCGGTGTCCGGGCCTGCGGGGCGCGTTCACCGAACCAGTCGCAGGTCTCCATGGAGGGCACGAGCGCGTTGCGCGGGCGGGAGGCGGGGGCAAGTCCTTGAAGGGGCAGCAGAAGCTGTACCGCGGACAGATGTGCCGTGCCGATGCGCGCAGTGGTGTCCTCGGCGCAGCGCAGAAACGGTTGCACGGGCAACGGCCTGTCATTCGCCGGCGTACTGCACTCGACCTGGAACCGGGCGAAGGGCTCGGCAGCGGCATGGCGAGTACCGCAGAAGGCGTTGTTCATGGCCCACAGGCCCGGCGCCTTGGACGCGCGTTCGCCCCCTGCGGCGCTCGATTGCTCGTCGAGCCAGCCCATGGCAACCGACCGCTGGTGGAACAGCTGGTAGGCGTCATGCTCGGACTCGGGGTCGCGCCACGGGTGCGGGACCAGCTCGCCATGAAACGCGGCGGACATGGGGCCCGCCGTGGACGTACCCGAGGGGTCGATCCCTGGCTGGACGACGTCGTGTTGCTCGGACAACTGATCCCTTCGGTCCTGCTGCGGCTGTTCATCGACCGGCCCTCACGTCACGGAGAGGTGGCGAATTCCGTTACCGCATTCGGTTGGTGTCACTCGGCCCGGAGGGCGATTTCCATGCGGAAGAGAGTCCGGGATCCGTCCTCGGTGCGGGCCCGAAGGAGGATGCCGGTGTCCGGATCGAGGGTGAAGTGGCAGATGAGCCCTTCTTCAGGGGCCCAGGCGCTGAACGGGAAGGACCGCATCGGCCGTACCGTGGCCTTGACGGAGGTGGGCCCGGTGGTGGTGACCTCTGCGAGGTGCGACACGACGCGGGCCGGACTGAGGAGTTCCGCGAGTCTGGCTGCCGCAGGGTCGGCCTGTTCGGGTTCGTAGTCTCCGCTCATGTCCACCGTCATCGTGTTCCTGCCTCGAAATGTGACAGCCCATGAGCGACTGGACGGCACACTCGCTACCGATAGTTCCGATTCGATCTCCGGGACGGCCGTGACTTCGGCTCTCAGACGTACGGGGTCGATCAGGCTGGTTGCCATGCGCGCCAGAACGAAGGGTGCCCCCGTCTCTGTACCCGCGGGCGTCCGCGCCGCGTCGGCGATCTGTGAGCTGCCGTCTGCCGTGGTGCGCAGATCACGCAGGTGGCCGGAGCGGAAACAGCCCTGCCTGTCGTAGGCGCGGGTGTGCAGGAGGAATCCGGTGGCGGTGTCGACGCCGGCGGTCAGGTAGGTCACCCCTGGCGGGAGCCAGGGGTCCTGCGGGTCGGCGCTCCAGGGATGCGGGACCAGCGTGACGTCGACGCAGGGGCGCCCGTCGATCCAGGTGCACTGCCCCGCCGAGGCGGTAGCCACGCCGCTGATCAGACGGGCGGGGTCGCAGAGTGCGAGCAGGGGGTCACCGGCGGCTTCGTCCTCCTTGCGGAGGCGGGCGCTGGACTCGGAGTCGATGCGGAGCCGGCCCGCCGAAGCGGCCTCCGTCTCTTCGAAGCGTCCCACGCTGTGCCAGCCGTAGCGGCCCGAGACATCTTCCGGTGAGCGGTGCTGGGCGCATCGCGCCTCTGCGTCGAACTGGATGTCCCAGGCCGCTGCGGCAGCCATCCTGCCCAGAGCCCAGCGAGCCAGGCCCGCATGGTCGCCGGCCATGGCGTTCAGGGGGTGGGTAGTTGCCATGAGGCCCAGTTCTCGGGTTCTCCGGGGCCCCCCGAGGGCCACTGCACGTACAGAATTCGGTACGGGTGGTTCTGAGGGGCGGGCGCGAGTGTCTCGATGCGCCACCGGTGGCCGCCGAGCGAGGTGATCCGACAGCCGGGCTTCGCGATGCCCTGGCCGCATGCCAGCACGCGCTGATTCTCCGGACTCTCGTCCGGAATTCCGGCCCGGTTGACGGTCTTGTGCGTCATGAACGACGCGTACCAGGGCTGCTCCGGCCCCGCGACATCTGCAGACAGACGACTTTCCGATTGCGGGAGGGGCGCTCGTCTCCATGTGAGGTTTTCTGGCGGATGGTGGCCACTGTTCTTCGACCACCGGCCGGCCACCAGGGGCAGGGCTGCTCCGTGTTGACCGTCGCGTGCGCTCGGCGCGGGCGGCATCGAATCCGGGGAGGGGGTGGAACCGCCCTCTCGATTCGAGCCACAGGAGACCAATGCCATCGCCAGACAGGCGGCGCCCGCCGCAGCCACCGACGCACGACTCAGCGCTTCGTGCACTTGATCTCGCTGTCGTTCTGGTTGTACACGTGCGCTGAGCCCTTGCCCTGCGGTCCCGACACGTAGAAGCGCGCCTGGCCCTTGTAGCGGTACTTCGTTCCCGCCGTGCAGCCCTTGGGCGCCACCGGTCTTGACAACCGGGCCGTCGGCGACGGCCACCCCTTGCCCGGAGAGCAGGGCGCATGCGGCGAGTGCCGCAATCATCAGAATTGATCCGCGACGTGGTGCTGCCATGACACTCCGATTTGCTGGGCCGAGTGCGTGGCCGGTGGGGGAAACGAACCCTGTATAGCTGCTGCCGTACGGAGAATTCGGTCAGGCGCGGGCAACTTCACTCGGATGGGCTTCGGGGTGCCGAAGGGACGGGCGTGATGCCCGTGTGGTGGGCGCGCCGAGCGCACGAAGGCTGACCGCGCCGAAGGAGTCGCGGGCGGAGACGGCGGCGCAGCGGTCGCGTGCCGTGGGCGCCTGCTCCGGTGCGGGGCGCGCCCCGGAGCTCGGGGTCCGGAGCTCGGGGCCTGGGTCTCGGGCTCCGGGACCCGGGATGCGAGCTCCGGAACGGCCCTGTTCACTCTTTCGTGTGTACGCGGAGGGCGCTCCGCCCGGGTCTCGGATCTCGGGGACCGGGACTCGGGACCCGGGCTCCGAGGTTCGAGCGATGTCGTACAACCGGTAGGTAGAAGAGGTAGGGAGAAGAAGGGGTTGGGGAAAACCTCCCCCCCTCCCTGACCCGTCACGGCGAGCAAGTGTGACTATTCGTGACCGACTTGCCACGCGGTGTCGCGGCTGCTTACGGTGCCGCCAGACGAAACGACCCCGACGCGGTGTTGCCACACCGGTCGGGGTCTCACCTCAAGATCGCCAAGCAGAAAGAACCGATCCTGTGGCTACCCAGAACCTTAGCCCCGCCCCGCCGTCCCCGGCCCTGCCGACCCCCTCCCGTTCGGCCCCCTCCCGTTCGGCCCCGTATCCGAAGGCCAGCCCCGGCTACGGCAAGCGGACCGTCCCGGACCAACGCCCGCCCGCCGCCGACGACTTCGTGTTCCTGCCCGAGCGGGAGCGGTACATCGCGGGTTACGTCGACACGCTGCCCGACGGTGCGGCGATGAGCATCAAGTCACTGGCCAAGTCCCAGCCCCTGTACGGGCAGATGGCCGTCGGCAGCGCGCTGAGGGCCCTGTCCGTGGCCGGTCATCTGCGCCAGGTCCGGTGCGCGGCCGGTGACGGCGAGTCCATCCGCTGGGTCACCCGCACCTTCTGGTCGCGAACGGCCCGCGACAACGAGTGGTGGACCGCCTTCCTCGCCGCCGAGGAGGGCCGCTGCGTACCGCAGCCGCCGGTGGCGCCGGTGGCGCCCGTGGACCCCCCGCCGCCGTGGGTTCCGGCCGAACCCGCCGCCATGGACGCGACGGAGGCGATGGAGGCCCCGGCGGAGGCCACCCCTGCGCCGTCTTCCCCTGCGCCGTCTTCCCCTGCGCCCTCTTCTTCTGCCCCGACGCAGCCCCCGCCCTCCGCCCCGGTCCTGCCGCAGCAGCGCACCGGACAGG
>NZ_JBEYCF010000052.1:0-56739 GCF_040632605.1 Streptomyces sp. NPDC019224
TGCGCTCGTATCCGGAGCCGTGGATCAGCGCTTGGACGACGTGGTCGAAGACGACGCGGTCCGGTATACGCCGTCGATGGCAGCCGAGCGGATGGTCGGGGTCAAACTCGGCCCGATCGGGCAGCAGGGCCCTGAACTGGTCCCAGGCGGGTTCAAGCAGGCATGATGGCAGCACGGGCACAGTCGTCCTTCGCGGTCACAGACCGTAGAGAACGCCATGATCACGCGGGCCTGTGCCCGTTCTGCTGCCACCCCTCATCGCAACCGTGCTCCGCCACCTACTGCCGGTCGGCCTTAGCGCTTCGTCTGGCGCGTTGAGAGAGTGCTTGGCACCCGTGGCGAGTGACGGGTCACCGAGTGGGCCGAGGTGCCGGTACGGTGCAGTGCAGGAGCCGAGACAGCCCTCCCGGGATCGTTGTCCGTGCCACCCCGACGCCGCGCGAAGGGTTATCAATATCCGCGGTACAGAACGGCCTCCACCAGCTGGTGGGGGCCGTTCTGCTCAATTCGCCAGATCGAGTGCTCACCCGCCAACTGAAGCGGTCAGTCACAAGGGGGCTCGCGGGCTGTTCGGGGTGCGGCTGCTACAGGTCGAACTCGAGGTGCTCGATGTCGGTGAAGCGGACTTCCTCCAGGGAGCCGGCGCGGCGGCCGTTGTCCTGGAAGTACACGTCCTTGAGTGCTTCGGCGGCGATCTGCTGGAGCTCGTCGTCGCTGGCGCAGGCGTCCTGGGCGTCGAAGAGCCGGGCAGCGTACTGCGGGGGCAGTGCAACGGTCAGGTGCCGGATGCGGTCCTGGTCCGTCGACCCGATCGGCGCGGTGTAGCCCATGCGAGCGCGGGTGTCGATGACGATGCCGCCCGTGCTCGCCGCCTTCGCCCTGGCCTTGGCCCGGATCTGCGGCTGCCACCGCTTCTTCACCTCGCGCTCCAGGCGCGCGGCGAGATCGGCACGGGGCTTCTTGATCTGGTCCTTCACGTACCGCTCGACGGTGCGCTGGGAGATCCGCAGCATCTGGGCAACCGCCTTCGTGCCCTTGAGCTGCTTGACCAGGTACCGCATCTGCGCACCCGCGCCCTTGGGTGCCGGGCGGGTGAACGCCTTCTGCACCGCGGCCTCCAGGCCGTCCCCGAACAGGCTCATCGTGGCCTACTCCTACTCTCCGCTGTCGACGTCGGTGACAGTGCCGTCCTTGATGTACCGGGCCAAGTTGAGCTCCGGGGCGTTGAACCGCTCCCGGACCTCCTCGCCCCACAGGACGTCCTGCGTGCCCTCGTGCTTGACCAGGCCGGGGTTGATGCCGAGCTTGAACCCGCCGGGCAGCGGCTTGCCTTCCCGGTAGGGCAGGAAGTCGAGCGGCGAGGGTCCGGCGGCGGCATAGACGACGCAGTCGGACAGGATCGCGATCGGGTACTGCCCGGTGAACGCCGCGTGCTTGACGATCTTGCGGTGCAGGTTGATCCGGGTGCGGGAGATGACCGCCGCCCGGATGTCCGGACGCCACGTCGGGCGGGACAGGGCGCGCCACGGCTCGC
Source organism: Streptomyces sp. NPDC019224 (assembly GCF_040632605.1). Taxonomy (NCBI): domain Bacteria; kingdom Bacillati; phylum Actinomycetota; class Actinomycetes; order Kitasatosporales; family Streptomycetaceae; genus Streptomyces; species Streptomyces sp. NPDC019224. Next base: position 1,535 of record NZ_JBEYCF010000052.1, read on the forward strand.
CCGGCCTCCAGCCCTCGCCGCGGGGCCGCTCGCGGAGCTTGCCCAGGCCGCCCTTGACCGTCGCCTTGACCGCCGAGACGACGATCGCCAGCTCCGGGTCGCGGTCCTTGTAGCCGTCCATCGCGGCAAGGAAGTCGGCCGGGGCGAGGTCGGCGTCGACGCCGAGGTCGGCCATCGTGGCGAGGTAGGCGTCGCGCAGCCGGTTGTACCAGCTGTCCAGGTAGCGGCCGTTGTCGTACCGGACCCACGCCTCGGCCGGCGCCACGTCGTAGCCGAGCTCCTGCGCGTACGCCACCGTGGGCGTCGCGTACCAGGCCGGGCCGGTCGGGCGCTCGCCCTTCGGCGTGAACGGTGAGGGCAGCAGGCTGCCGTCCAGCTCCACCCACTCCTTGCCGACCTTCACCTTCGACAGGTCGACGTGGGACAGGTCGACCAGCCACGAGCCGGGCAGCTTCGGGTCGAACACGGGGGCCTTGACGTGCGTCGCCTCGCCGAGGCCGACGTTCAATCCGTTGGCTCCGGCGGCGAAGGCCATGTTGACGTCGATGCCGACCAGGTGCCGCAGCGTGCACTCCGCGTCGGTCATCGGCCGGGCCCAGTCGTACGCCTCCTCGAACAGCTTCTCCGCCGGGCCGCGCACGTGGAACCGGGGCAGGTCCTTGAGGACGGGGTGGCCGTCGGGGACCTCGCACGGCGGCCAGTTCATCGGGTCGATCGGGTCCTTGCCCAGCGAGCCGGGGTTGTGCTCGGAGTGCCGCTTGCCGTCGGCGCCCGGCTCGGAGGCCCGCGTCGGCGGGTGCAGGGCGGTCATCAGCTCCAGGCCGGTCACGGCGGTCGAGCCGCGCGGCGTCATCACCCGGGACGCGTACACGCCCAGGACGCGGGCGAGTTCCGCCGGCGGGAGCTGTCCGGCCTCGCCCCAGTGACGCGTGTCGAGCGCGTTCCAGGACGGGATGCACAGCTGGACGCAGGCCCGCTCCGAACCGGTGGCGGGGCGGTAGATCCGCGCCCACGGGCCGAAGCCGCGCTTGGTCAGCTTCCACTCCGCGCGGACCAACTGCTTGATGACCTTGTGGCCCTCCGGGATCCGCCCGGCGTGCTTTTCCTCCTCCGTGAGTGTTGTGGGCAGGCCGTAGCGCTCCAGCGCGGCCTCGGTGAGCACGAGCACCGGGTCGGCGTCCTTGCCCGGACCGGCAAGCTTCGGAGCCCCGAGCTTCGCCTCGCGCAGTGTCCAGTCGACCAGGGACGGGAGGCTCTTGGCGGGCACGTCCAGGACCAGGCCACCGGTGCAGTACGCCAGCACCTTCCCGTCCTCTACGTCGACAACCGCCAGCGGACCGTTCTCGAACCGCGGATCGGCGCCGCCCGCCGGGGGTGCGGCCAGGGCCGCCCTCCGCGCGCCGGGACGGCGCGACGTCGACGACGTCGGCCTGGTGGTGCGCGCCGGACGCGACACGACCGCCGGAGCAGCGACGGGAGCAGGGGCCGGGGTGTTCTCGGTTGCAGTCATGGCCGAAGCCCGAGACGCCTCCCCGGTGGACAGGGTCCGGGCTTCTGACGGATCCGGTACGACTGTGAACGTGGCCGGCACCGCAGCGTCGGGGGCGGGCGCGGCCGCAGCGACGGGGGCGGGGGGGTAGAGCTCCGCGAGCTTGTCCAGCAGCCGGGCGTAGGCGTCGCGCTCCGGCGGGCGGGGCTCGGTCTTGCCGGACTCCCAGCCGGACACCGTGGCCCGGCGCACCTTCAGCGCGGTGGCCACCTCATCGATCGTCAGGCCGTGCGCGGCACGCAGCCGCTTGCGCTCCGCCGGTGGTGGCAGGGCGGCGCGGGACGCGAGCAGGGCGTCGACCGCGTCGAACAACTCGGACATGGAAGCACCTCCAATTCCTCGAATCTACCGCACGAAGCGCACGAATGCCGTACTTTAGGCGTACGAATCGCGTACATGCGCTCTGTTGAGGAAGCAACATTTCACGCTGACGTCCTCAGCGGCTGTCCTGTGACTTCAACGGCGCGACCCCCGCGGTCATGGGGCCGCCCGACGTGATCGCCGCTCCACAGTTCCGTAAGGCCACCGTCGACCCGGGGATCGCGGACTTCCGGCCCCATGCCGGCTCCCCCGCCATCGACACGGGGGGTGACCTCCGACGCCGTCCCGCGCGACATCCGAGGGCTCCCCCGGCCGCTCGGAGGCGGCTTCGACCGGGAAGCCTACGAGATGCTGCCGCTCGGAGCCGCTGCGAAGTAGCACCTGATGCGGTGCGGGGCGGGCCCTGCGACGGGCCCGCCCCGCACCGGCCGAACAAACCGTCTCGTACGCCCGTCAGGAGCCGGCGCATGACCTCCACGATCCTCACACGCCTGTCCGGACACGGATTCCGCCGGCCTGGGGAGGTCGTCGCCCTCCGACAGGAACTGGTCCGTCCCCACCGGCCCCACTGGCACGACTTCCACGAGATGGCCCTCGTCACCGCGGGCAGCGGTATCCATCACGTCGACGGGCGGACCCTGCCTCTGACCCGGGGTGATGTCCTGGTGATCTCCCCCAGCCCCCTCCACGCCGTGGCCCCCGCGCCGGGACAGCGTCTCGAACTGATCGATGTCACCTTCGACGCACAGACGATGCCGAGGGAGGTCGAGAAGATGCTGTCCACGCTGACCTCGGGCGGCCCCGTTGTCGCGCAGGTACCCGACCCCGCGCTCTTCGATGCGTTGGCCGACGAGACCACCGGAAGCCGGCCGCACCGGCAGATCATGGCCCGTGCGCTGGTGTCCCAGGCCGTCGTCTCCCTGGCTCGCGACCGCAGCGGAGCCAGTAGTGCCGTCCAGTTGCAGACCCTTGTCGCCTCGGTCCGGCCCGCCCTCGCTCCTGCGCCATGCAATGTCTCCGCGCCGGCCCTTGCTCGTACGGTCAGCACGTCATGCAGGGTGGCGGTGTGTTCGCTTGCGAAAGGAGACGGTGAGGTGTCCAGGGCTCCTTGCACGACGAAGGCGGTCTCGCGCCAGCCGCCAGCAGAGCGTGCGGCATGAGCGGGCACTGCCGGCCCGGCGAACACTCCTCGCTGGTCCGGCCATCGCTCTGGCGGCCTGCTTCCAGCCCCGCCGTCCGTGCCCCGGCGGTGGATTCGTACTCGCTCCAGCACGTGCGGGAGTGATCCAGAAGAAACGGCAAGGGCTGTCCCCGTAACTGGCAGTGTCCTGACTGCTGAGGTCCAGCCGATGCCGGGGCTGGCGGGAGACGCATGCCGAACGTGGGATCGCGGAAGATCTGACCGTTTCACTCCGCGCGACGGGCCCGGACCTGTTGCGACGCGCAGGCACATGGCCGTAGGGTCGCGCGGGCGATGATGATCGCCGCGGGGACTTCGTCGACGGGGCGTCGCGAGGCAACCGGGCCGATGGCCGACGACGGAGCGGGGCCGAGACCCTGTGGATCAAGTCCCCTCCCGTCCGCGGTCCTCTCCCGGACGGCGTCCCGTTGGTGATCCGTGGCCTGCGCGGCTGCCCGGCGGCCTCGGTCGTCGGGTGCCTGGAACCGGAGACCGGGTGAGAGAACGAGGTCGTCCCGGGCCTCCTCCGCACCGCCACTCCCGGGCCTGCCGGCCGTCGTCCTCGTGGGACCGACTGCGGTGCCCACACCACCCGGCGGACGTGGCCCGGCAGGACGGATCCGCGCCCGCCGGACACGGCACGGCACGCCGTGTCGAGAGCCGTTCCGACAACGTGCCGGCCACCGCGCACACCGAACAAGGAGAGATCGTGCCCACCCATCCGCTCACGTCGCACGACAGTGAACTCAGCCCGCTCCACCATGGTTTCCCCTTCGACCCCACCCATGGACACGACCTGCCGCGCCTGCTCGCGGTGGAGGCTCCGCAAGGGCCGGACGACTTCGCCGACTTCTGGCGGGAGCGCCACGCACGTGCGATGAGCGTCGATCCGGAGCCCCGGATCGAGGGACCCTGGACCGCAGTGGGCGGCGTGCGGGTCGCCGACGTCTCGTACATGTCGACGGACGGCGTCCGCATCGGGGGCTGGTTGACCGTCCCCGCCGACGGCCGGATCACTCAGGGCTGTGTGTCGACGCACGGATACGGAGGCCGGGCGGCCCCGGACCTGCGGCAGGCGCCGCCGGAGACCACGACCATCTGGCCCTGTCTGCGTGGGCTCGGAACGCGGAGTCTGCTGCCCGGCGTGCCCTCGGCATCGGCCGGCCACGTGCTGCAGGGCATCGGCGCCCGGGAGTCGTACCTCATCGGCGAGTGCGTGGCGGACGTCTGGTGTGCGGCCACCGCACTGCGGCGGCTGGTGCCGGAGACCGCCGGGCGGCTGACGTACCTGGGGACGAGTTTCGGCGGCGGCATCGGGGCGCTGGCGCTTCCCTGGGACGACCGTTTCCAGGCCGCCGGCCTGACGGTGCCGACCTTCGGGAACCATCCGCTGCGGGTGACACTGCCGTGCACGGGCAGCGGGGAGTCGGTGCGTGCGCGATTCGCCGAGGACCCCTCGGTACTGGACGTCCTGGCGTACTTCGACGCCGCGACCGCCGCCCGCCACCTGCGCATTCCCGTCCATGTGGGCGCCGCCCTCTTCGATCCGTCGGTACCTCCGCCGGGGCAGTTCGCGATTCACAACGCGCTGGCCGGGCCGCGCGAGCTCCTCGTTCTGCGGGCGGGCCACTTCGACCACCCCGGCGAGCCGGCCGAGACCGCGGCGCTGGAAGAGGCTCAGCGACACTTCCTGTCGGCGGCGGGCCGGACGGAAGCGTCGCACTCCACCGCCTGACAGCCCCACCACCTGACAGGACGTAACGCGGCCGGGCCCGCACCGGGTCCGGTCGCCCGTACGTCTTCACCCCGCGACCTGGCGGTTCCGCGACGCCGGCGCGCGCCTCCCCGCATGCCGTCGCGGAACCGCCGCGGTCGCCGATTCCACGTACGGGCGTCGATCATGCGCGATATGCTGATGCAGATTGTGCAAGCCGTTTGCAAAACAAGGAGGGTCATGGCTACGCGGGGGACTGACGCCGGGACGAACCAGAGCGTCGAACGAGCGGTCTCGGTGCTGCGCGCACTCGACTCCGGCCGACCCGAGCTCCGGGTCTCCGACGTCGCCGAGCTGACCGGGCTGGGCTCGTCGACCACCTCTCGCCTGCTGTCCACCCTGGAACGCCTCGACATGGTCGAACGCGATCCGGTCAGCAACCTCTACCGGCTCAGCCTCGGCCTGCTCCCCCTCGCCGCCACCGCCACCAACCGCCACCCCGTGCACCGGGCGGCCCGCATGGTGCTCCAGGGCCTTGCCACCCGCACCGGACTCGGTGCCAACGTGGCGGTACGCCGGGGTGGCGAGCTGATGTTCCTGTGCAATTTCGAGGGCCCCCGCGCCCCCAAGTCCTATACGCAGGCAGGACACACCGCCCCGCTGCACGCCACGAGCATCGGCAAGTGCCTGCTCACCGGTCTCTCTCCCAGGGAGCGTCGCAAGCTGCTGGGAGATCCCCTCGACGCGCACACCGAGTACACGACCACCAGTCACGACCTCCTCGACACGGAGATCGAGACCGTCCGGCGCACCGGGTACGCCATCGAGGCCGAAGAGCGCGCCCTGGGCCGCGCGTCCCTGGCCGCGCCCGTCCGTGACGCTTCGGGGGACGTGGTCGCCGCCATCTCCCTGTGGGGTCCTGCCTCACTGCTCGGGGAGCGCTCCGACACCGAGGGGCAGCGTCTCGCCCTCGTCCGCGAGGTCATCGAGGCCGCCGACGCCATCAGTCAGGCGCTCGGCGCGCTCTGACGCGCACGGTCGAAGGGGGCCGGTGGGGGCCGATCGGCTCCCACCGGCCCCCTTCGGCCGTGCGGTTACGCCCCGTACGCCTTGAAGGCGATCACGTGGGCGTGCGGTGCCCCGTGCGTCGCGTCGACCACGAGCCGCAGTGCCCGGGTGCGTACGGGGCCGCCGTCCGCGGCCCTCAGCGCGTGCACACGGTGGCGGCGCCGGTTGTCCCTCACCGTCAGGAGGGTGTGCCACGTACCGGCCGCGTCCCGGCTCTGGACGCGGTAGTCGCGCACCAGTTCCGGCATGACGTCGTACGGGGTGCGGTGGCGGTGCAGGTTGTTCAGGTACTCGTCGACGTCGTCGTCGAACACCAGGCGTGTCTCGGTGAGTTCCTGCTCGTCGTGCCAGTCGAGACGGAGCCACTCCTCGGTGCCCTCCGGTGCGGAGGACCACATGTTGGGGCCGCCGTAGGGCCGCTGGTATCCGCCCACGGCCCGTTCGGGGTGGAACGCCGCGGTGGCGGGGGCCGCCCTGAAGGCGAAGGTCTGGCGGCGCAGGCCGCGCGCCTGCCATTCCAGGACCAGCTGGCCGTCCTCCTCCGGGATGTCGTGGTCGACGGCCGCATCCCCCTCGGCCTTCCTGCGCAGGGCGAGGACGCCGTCGGTGCGCTCGGGGAGCAGGACCAGGGCCGTGTCCGCGCAGGCCCGGACGATGAGGACCACGTTCCGGGGGGTGTCGGGACGGTGGCCGAGGCGCGCCGTGACCCAGTGGGGGCCGCCGGACGGGACCGTGACGGTGGTCGTGAGGAGGTGGTCGGCGGGGACCGCGTTCTCGGGGGTGCCCGTGCCCCACAGCTCCACGGTGAGTTCGCGGTCGGTGCCGTCCGGGGCGCCGTGGACGAGGAGGTCGACCGTGTCGAGGGCGGGGTCGACCGGCAGCAGGAGGGCGAGGTCGCGGGTGAGCGGGTACGGGGTGCCGGGCTCGCCCTCGGCGGGCTCGGCGGCCAGCCGGGCCAGGTGGGAGGAGGCGCTGACGCGGGCCGTGCGCGCCAGGTTGCCGGGGTCGTCGTCGGCGACGCCGATCACGGAGGCGTCCTGGCGCAGCAGGGTCCGGCGCACCAGTCGCGGTCGCTCCGTGGCGAGTTGGCGCGGTGTGAGGCCCTCGGCGACGCACAGGGCGGCGGCGGTGCCCGCGGCCTCGCCGAGTGTGGCGCAGGTGGCCATGACGCGGGTGGCCCCGAAGGCGATGTGGGTGGCGGAGATGTTGCGCCCGGCGAAGTGCAGGTTCGTGACGTTCGCCGAGTAGAGGGAGCGCAGCGGGATGTGGAAGATACCGTCGGCGTACCTCTGGCGCGCCCCGGGCTCGTCGGCGTACATGCCCTGGACGGGGTGGAGGTCCACGGACCAGCCGCCGAAGGCGACGCGGTCGGTGAACTGGCGCTGCTGGAGAATGTCCTGCTGGGTGAGGACGTGGTCGCCGAGGAAGCGGCGGTACTCGCGCTTGCCGGGGAGGCTGCCGACCCATTCCAGGGTGAGGTTCGCCGCGTCCGGGAACTCGCCGGAGTTCTTGATGTGGTCCCAGATGCCCATGATGACGGCCTGGAGCTCGTCGCGGATGCGCTCGTTGTCGTGGACGGTGTCGAGTTCGCCGCCCCACTCGACCCACCAGTAGTCGCAGCCGTTGTCCCCGGTGCGCAGGATGCGGTTGCGCAGGATGGGTGTGGTCGACAGGTCCTTGGCGTAGGCGGGCGGTACGAACTTCGCCGGTGCTCCCGTGTCCCTGCTGTGGAAGAGGATCGTCGAACCGAGCAGCTGCCGGTCGGCCTCCGCCGGTGCCCAGGGTTCGTCGAACTCGGCCTGCGCCTCGCGGCCTATGCGGTAGTGGGCGCCGGCGAGGTGGCCGAGCAGGCCGTCTCCGGTGCAGTCGAGGAACTGGCGCGCGTGGAAGGTGATGCGGCGCTCCGAGCCCATCATCCAGCCGGTGCAGGAGTGCACCTCGCGGCTGTCGTCGGGGCCGCTCGCGTCGACCTCGCGCACGTCGGTGTTGAGGTAGAGGTCGATGTTCGGTTCCGCGCGGACGGCGTCGAGGACGACCTGGTCCCAGTAGTACGGGTTGCCCTCGGGGTTGCGGTACTGGTTCTCGGTGTACAGCTCGCCCATGATTCCGGTCTCACGGGCCCAGCGGTGCACGCCGTGTGCGGAGGCGCCGCAGACCCAGACGCGGATCTCGCTGCTGGCGTTGCCGCCCAGGACGGGCCGGTTGTTGACCAGGGCGACGCGCCGGCCGAGCCGGGCCGCGGCGATGGCCGCGCAGGTCCCCGCCAGTCCGCCGCCGATCACGGCGATGTCGTAATGGACCTCTTCTTCCCGCACGTGCGGCCTCCTCGATGTGGTGCTCGGACACTTTCCGCCAGAGCGGAACGGCCTTGAACGTACATCACATCCATATTGTGCAACCACTGTTCAGTCAGCGGGATTCGTTGTAAGTTCCGTTGCGGTCGCCGGTTCGATCACCACGCGCTGAAGCGCGTGTTCGCAGCGGGTGGCGTGAGTTCGCGGGTTCTGCACAGAACCGGCGATTCACCGACCAAAAGGGTTGACTCCATCGCGCGATATGGAGAACGATCCCGCATGCTGCAACTTGCATTCACTGGAGCAGGGTTGGCGTTCACACGGGCCCCGGCGCTCCCGCACCGTTCGAGAGGACTGACCCATGAGTACGGCCGCACCTCCCCAGAAGGCGCCCCCGCCCCGCCGGCGGACGGGCGGGCGGCTCTCCAACGGTGCGTTCGCCCTGCTGCTGACCGCACCAGGACTCGCCCTCTTCGCGGCGATCATCTTCTACCCGCTGCTGTCGGCGCTGTTCACGGGCTTCTTCAAGCAGGACCTGCGGCTGCCGGGCCGTGAGTTCGTGGGCCTGGACAACTTCACCTACTGGCTGGACGGCGACTTCCTCACCATCCTCAAGCAGACGCTGGTCTTCACCGTCGGCGCGACGCTCGTCCCCTTCGTAGTCGGCTTCGCGCTGGCACTCGCGCTGAACACCGGGATCCGGGGCAGCGGCTTCCTGCGCGGTCTGTTCCTCTTCCCCTGGGTGATCCCGGGCGTGGTGGTCTCCTTCCTCTGGATGTGGATCTTCAACGCCAACTACGGGGTGCTCAACGGCGTCCTCATGAAGGCCGGGATCATCGAGGAGTCCGTGGCGTGGCTCGGGCAGCCCGGCACCGCGATGCTCGCCGTCATCGTCACCAAGACCTGGGCCAGCTTCCCCTGGATGATGGTGATGCTCCTGGCCGGTCTGCAGACCGTGCCCAGGGAGCTGCACGAGGCGGCGTCGATGGACGGGGCGGGCTCGATCCGGCGCTTCTTCGACGTCACGTGGCCGCAGGTCCGCGGTGTCGCCTCGATCGTGCTCCTGCTGGAGTTCATCTGGAACTTCCAGCACTTCGACACCATCTACGTCCTCACCGGCGGCGGTCCGGCCGGCACCACCGAGACCTTCGCGACCGCCGTCTACCAGACCGCGTTCAAGGGCTTCGACATCGGCCGGGCCACCGCGCTGGGCGGACTGTGGATGCTGCTCCTGCTGCTCCTCGTCGTCGTCTACCTCAGGATCACCGAGCGGAAGGGCGACGTCTGATGACCTCCACCACCTCCACCCCGCTGTCCGCCGTGGACCGGTCCCGATCATCGGCCACCCGGGCCGGGGGCAGCACCCGGCGCCGCATGCGCAAGGACCTGCTGCGCTCGCGGATCGCCGCCTGGAGTGCGGTCGTCGTCATCGGCGCCTTCGGTCTGCTGCCGGTCTACTGGCTGCTCGCCACCGCGCTGAGCACCCCCGAGTCGACCTTCCAGTTCCCGCCGAAGCTGATACCCACCGACCTCACGCTCGACAACTTCACGGCCCTGGCCGAGAACGACCAGTTGATCAAGTACATGGTCAACTCGCTCATCGTGGCCTCGATCACCGCCGTGCTGAGCGTGGTGGTCGCCACGTACATGGGCTACTCGTTCTCCAAGTTCCGCTACACGGGCCGGCGGTCGCTGATGCACCTGGTGCTGGCCTCCCAGATGTTCCCCCAGGCGCTTCTGCTGGTCACCCTGTACACGGTGTTCTCCAGCTTCGGCATGCTCAACACGTACACCGCCCTGGTGCTCTCCTTCACCACGTTCACCATGCCGCTGTGCGTCTGGATGCTGAAGGGCATTTTCGACACCATTCCGGACGCCCTGCTGGAAGCCGCGTCCATCGACGGCGCGTCCCGGTGGCGGACGCTGCACTCGATCGTGGCGCCGCTGGCCGCACCCGGGATGATCGCCGCCGGACTCTTCGCCTTCGTCCGCGGCTGGAACGACTTCATCTTCGCGTTGACCCTGGCCGACAAGGAGAAGCAGACCCTGCCTCCCGGCCTCGTCTCCACCTACATCGGCGAGTTCCAGACCGCCTGGCCACAGCTGATGGCGGCCTCCCTCGTGGTGTCCGTCCCGGTGGTCGTCGCCTTCATGTTCCTGCAGCGCTACCTCGTCGGCGGCATGACCGCCGGTTCGGTGAAGAGCTGAACCGCGGGCCCCGCCCGCCTCGTCACGTACCGTCCCTCCCGCTCACTCCCCCATGGAGAGATCATGACCACCTCTGGCATCAGCCGGCGCGGCGCGCTGCGCATGTTCGGCATCGGCGCGCTCGGTGTGGCGGGCGCCGGTGTGCTCGGAGCCTGCGCCCCCTCCGGCGCCGGCTCCGCGACCAGCGGCGACACCAAGTCCAAGGACTTCGACTTCACCTCTTGGTCGCTCAACGAGGAGGCCGCCAAGCCCTCCATCGAGAAGATCATCGCGGCCTGGGAGAAGGCCCACGACTCCAAGATCCGCGCGGTCTCCTACCCGTACAACGAGTACCTGAGCCAGCTCACCCTCAAGCTCGGCGGCGGCCAGACGACGGGCGCCGTGCACCTCGACATCGCCTGGCTCGCCGCGATGGCGCAGATGGGCAAGCTGGCGGACCTCGGTACGGTGGCCGGCAAGGGCGGCTACACGGACGTGGCGCTGAGCAGCGGCACGTACGACGGGAAGCAGTACGGGCTGCCGTGGAACACCGGATCGATCGGTCTGATCGCCAACTCCAAGCTCCTGGAGAAGGCCGGCATCAAAAAGCACCCCACCACCGTCGAGGAGTTCGAGGCCGCGCTGCGGGAGCTGAAGGGGCTCGGCGGCGGTGTGGTGCCGTATGCCGCCGCCACCAAGGTCGCGCAGCTCAAGGACATCTTCCCGTGGATGCAGACCTTCGGCTGCACGCTGCTCGACGGAGGGAAGGTCACCATCGGCGACGACGCCTCGATCGACGCGGTCACCTGGTACAAGAAGCTGCACGACGAGAAGCTGATCGCCGCCGACGTGGACCGCTTCGACGCGCGTGCCCTGTTCGGGCAGGGCAAGGCCGCCTTCTACGACGACGCGATCATAGGCAAGGGCGTGACCTCCGCCCAGTCGAAGGACAAGACGCTGGCCGACGCCATGCAGCCGGTGGAACGACCGGTGCTCAAGGCCGGGGACACGCCGCAGGCGCTGCTGTGGGGCGGTGTGATCGCGATCGTCAAGGGCAAGGGGCAGGACGCGGCGACCGAGTTCGCGCTGCACACCACCACCGACCTGGCCACCACCTCCCAGTACTTCGCCGAGCGTGCCCTGCCGCCGTCGACGACCGCGGGTCTGGCCGCTCCCGAGGTCGCGAAGGACACCTTCTCCACGGAGTGGACGAACAAGATCACCAAGACGGCGACCGGCAGCCCGTTCTGGCAGTTCGCGCAGAACGCCCAGATCGAGGAGGCCGTCGCCAAGCAGGTGCAGGCTGTCCTCGTCGGCACGTCGAAGCCGAAGGACGCGATGAAGCGGGCCGGCGAGGAGGCCGCCGAACTCATCAAGCGCTGACACCCGGGAAGACACGGCCTCCGGTACCGCCCTCCGGGCCCGGCGAACGCGGCACGGCCCTCGCCGGGCCCCTCCCCGTGCTCCATCCCGTACGACGACCGCGCCGGCCCCCGGGCCCCCGCCGTCCGCGCACTCTCCACGCCCGCACCCGCGAAGAGCAAAGGAGCTCATCATGCGACGCCCCACGGTACGCACGTACACCGCCTCCGCCACGGCCCTGGCCGCCCTCCTCCTGGCCGTGCCGGCCGCCGGGGCGGACGGCGCCCCGCAGGGCACGGCAGCCGCGGCGACGGCGATCGAGAAAGTCCCGTACGCCATGGACTCGTCGAACCAGGCCGCCTGGTGGACGCCGGTGGCCACGTACAAGGGCCGGGGCCAGTACACCTACTTCGCCTTCAACGAGCCGGGATCGACGGCGGCGACGCACCGGCCCGCCATCGCCCGGCGCGATCCGGACGGGGTCTGGAGCCGCCTGCCGCTGCTGAACAGCGACGGGCAGCAGGCCGAGTTCGCCGACGACAACGGACACAACCAGCCGTCGGTCGCCCGCGACGGCAGCGGCCGGCTGCACGTCTTCACCTCCATGCACGCCAACGCCTGGCGCTACTTCCGCACCGAGGCCCCCGGCGGCGACGTCACCGACCACGCGTCCGAACTGCCCGACCAGGGCGTGGGCATCACCTACCCGGTCGTCACCACCGCACCCAACGGCGACCTGTACCTGGCCGCCCGGGTGGGTGCGGGCTCCGACCAGCGGCCCGGCAAGCTGTACCGCTGGGACAACGCCCACTCCAGCTGGAGCACGGTCGCGACGTTCGCCGGCGCGCTGAACCGCTCCGTGTACCCCGACGACATCACGGTGGACGTCTCCGGCCGCGTCCACCTCCTCTACGAGTGGGCGAAGGCGCCGGCGACCGCGTTCCGCCACCAGCTCTCGTACCTGACCTACGACCCGTCGACCGGCTCCTTCGCGGACAGCACCGGCGCGACCGTCACCACCCCGGTCACGCCCGCGACCTCCGACGTGATCCAGAACCTCACCTCGGGCGAGGAGTGGAGCAACGACAACGCCTACACCGGTCCAGCGGTGCAGAGCGCCAAGCTCACCCTCGACGGCACCACCCCGAAGGTCGCCTACCGCTACCGCTCGGCCGACAGCGGCGGCGACTTCCGCGTGTACTACGCCTATCCGAGCGGCGGCGACTGGGTGGAGAAGCTGGTGTACGCCGGCGGTCAGACCGCGGCCGCTCTCGGCATCACCTGGAACGCGACGGACCTCAAGCGGATCTACTACGTGACCGCCTCGGGCACCGACCGGGTCTACTCCGCTACGCAGTCGGCGGACGGGGCCTGGACCGCGCGGTCCGCCGCTCCCGGTGTGAGCGCGGACCGGCTCGCGGTGCAGCAGGACTCGGACGGTCACGACGTTCTCTATCTTCCGGACACCGCGCACAACTCCCTCTACTACGGAATCCGTTGACCTGAGGGCTGTCCGGGCAACGCGGCGAGCGCGCGTGCGGGGCGTCGCCCGGCAGGCGGGACTTTCGGAACGCGCCCTGGGAGCGCGCCGTGCGCGCCGTCCCCACGGACGGTGCGCACGGCGCGGGCGCTCAGGTCGCCGCCCTGCTCGCCAGGTACTCGTCCAGCCCCGCACCGGTGAGGGGGTAGTAGTCGGAGAGCAGACCGCCCTCGTCGAGGCGGCGGCGGGCGAACGCCTCGCGGTCCTGGTGCAGGAGCGAGTCCTCGGCCAGCGGGACCGCCCGCTCCTGCGGGACGACCACGGCGCCGTCCTCGTCGGCCACGATCAGGTCCCCCGGCGTGACCAGAGTGCCGCCCACACCGACCGGCACATTGAACGCGGAAGGGAAGAGCTCCGTCTGCGAGGCGTAGTGCGGGGTGACGCCGGTGCACCAGACCGGCACGCCGAGGGCCCGGATCCGGGCCGCGTCCCGCACCCGCCCGTCCACGACGATTCCGGCGCCGCCACGCAGCTTGAAGTAACGCACCAGCATGTCGCCGAGACAGCCGGTGAAGTGGCTCCCCTGCGCGGCGATCACCAGCACGTCGCCGGGGCGGATCGACTCCAGCACCCCCCACAGAGGGGTCTTGCGCTCGATGTCCTCCTGTTCGGCACCGTTGAAGACGTCCTCGCGCTGCGGAAGGAACTGCAGGGTCACCGCGCCCCCGGTGACCTTGACATCGGGCTCCCGGTGCAGCGGCACGGGCCCGTCGATGAAGGTGCGGGTGATGCCCATCTGGTGGAGCTTCGCGCAGGCGGTCGCCGCACTCACGTCCGCGAGCGCGTCCACCATCCGCCGGGTCGGCCTCCGGTAGGACGCGGTGTGTACCGGGGACCGCATCGACTCGTAGACCGGGGTCTCCCCCGCCGCGGGCGCTTCTTGGTTGCTCGGGTTCATGTCCGTGCCTCTCCGCGCGCTCTCCGCACGCAACACCAGTGACACCATCGTCTATCGATGGTAGATAACCTCCTATCGATTAGTGCTGTCAAACCGTCAGGAGTCCTCCGTGCCCACTGCATCCGGCGGCTGGTTCGAGACCGCCCGCTTCGGACTGTTCGTCCACTTCGGCCTGTACAGCCTCGCCGCGCGGCACGAGTGGGTACGCAGCAGGGAGGCCATGTCCCAGGCGGAGTACGACCGTTATCTGGAGCGGTTCGACCCGGACCTCTTCGACGCGCGACAACTCGCGCGCGCCGCAAGGGAAGCGGGGATGCGTTACGCCGTCCTCACCGCCAAGCACCACGACGGTTTCTGCCTCTTCGACTCGTCGCTGACCGACTACACCTCGGTGCGTGCGGCCGGCCGGGACCTGGTGGCGGAGTTCGCGGAGGCGATGCGCGCCGAGGGCCTGCGCGTCGGCCTCTACTACTCGCTCCTCGACTGGCACCACCCCGGGTTCCCGGTCGACGAGCACCATCCGCTGCGTGGCTCGGCGGGCGCGCGGGAGACCGCGGACCTGGCGGGCTACCGGACGTACATGCGGGGCCAGGTGCGCGAGTTGCTCACCTCCTACGGAGAGATCGACCTGCTCTTCTTCGACTTCACGTATCCGGGCATGGGGCCGGAGCAGTGGGGGGCGGAGGAGCTCATGGAAACGGTCCGCGAGCTGCGGCCCGGAATCCTGGTGAACGACCGGCTGGGCATACCCGGCGACTATGTGACACCCGAGCAGTACCAGCCCGACCGGCCGCTGGAGCGCGACGGAGTGCCGGTGCGGTGGGAGGCGTGCCACACGCTCAACGGCTCCTGGGGCTACGACCGCGACAATCACGACTACAAGGACCCGTCCCAGTTGGTCCGCATGCTGGTCCAGTCCGTCTCCTGCGGCGGCAATCTGATTCTCAACGTCGGCCCCGACGGGCGGGGTTCACTCGACCGGCGGGCGCGGGAGACCCTGCGGGCCATCGGGGAGTGGAGCACCACGCACTCCCGCGCCGTGCACGGCGCGGGACCGTCCCCCTTCCGGGCTCCGGCGAACGCCCTCTACACGCAGAGAGGCCGCCGCCTCTACCTGCACCTGCTCGCCTGGCCGCTCAGGCACCTCCATCTTCCCGGCCTGGCCGGACGTGTTCGCTACGCCCAACTGCTGCACGACGGCTCGGAGATCGCCTTCCACGAGGTCGACGGAACCCGCCACGAGCACAACAACCTGGCTCCGCCGAGCCAGCCGCCGGGCACCCTGACCCTGACCCTGCCCACCGCCCGGCCCGACGTGCTGCTGCCGGTCGTCGAACTCTTTCTGGAGGAAGAGGAGTTGGATTCCTGACGGGGTCCGGGATGGGCGACCGGGCAGCGGGACGACGGGGAGAAAGCGGTTGCGGCAGCACCCTTGAACATGCGGGATGCCACCCCTAGCATCAGCAATCGATAGGCGATTATCACCGCGCCTACCGGAAGCCGCCCGCACCGCTCGGACGCGGCACCCCTCCCCTTCGCGCCGAACCCGAACGAACACCTGCGCCGCACATCGGCTATCGATTATTCATGACTACGCAATGGAGCGTGTCCAATGAGAACCATGTGGCACCGAGCCTCCGCACTCGCCTTGGCTCCGCTGGTGATGGCAACCGCCGTCGCCTGCGGAGGAAGCGGGTCCGACGAGGCCGCGGGGGGCACCACTCTCCGCATCATCGTCAACATCTCGCCGAACCTGACGGAGCAGTACTGGAAGGGCCTCTTCGCCACGTACGAGAAGAGCCATCCCGGCGTCCACGTGAAGCTGGAGCTGACGGGCACCGTCTCGGCCAACGCCAAGCTCACCCAGGACCTCGCGGCCGGCGACCCGCCCGACGTCGCCCAGCAGATCGTCCCGACCCCCGACACGGCCAAGCTCTTCGCCGACCTGTCCGACCAGCCGTGGGCGAAGGAGACACCGCTGGTCGATCAGTACGCCGTCGGCGGCAGGACGTACATGGTCGGCGTGGGCGAGCAGATCCAGTCGCTGGTCTTCTACAACAAGGCGGCCTTCGCGAAGGCCGGCGTGGACGCGACGAAGGTCCGGACGCTGGACCAGTTCACCGCAGCCATGGGCCGTCTGAAGTCGGCGGGCTACGAGCCCCTGCAGACCGCCGGCCAGTGGGTGACGGGCGGTCAGTTCTCGATGATGGCTGATGCCGGTGTGCTCACCGCGAACCCGCAGTGGATCAAGCAGCGCAACGACGGCGAGGTCTCCTTCGCCGACAGCGGCTATGTGCCGTACCTGAAGCGCTACGAGGAGTGGATCGACAAGGGGTACCTGAAGAAGAGCGCGCTGGGGCTGACGTACGCCGACGGGCAGACGTCCTTCCTCAACGGCAAGTCGGCGATGTACATGATGGGGTCCTTCTTCGTGCCCGCGGCGGACGCGGCGAAGAAGAGCGACGAGATCGGTGTCTTCACGATGCCGACCGACGGCGCCTACCCGTCCGGCCAGTTCGGCAACGTGGCGAACTCCTACACGGTGGTCAACCAGTCGCACCACAAGGCCGAGGCGATCAAGTTCGTGAAGTGGCTGGTCACCGACAAGGAGGCGATCCGCAGCCAGCTCGCCGCGGACGGCAATCTGCGCCCGGGCTTCAGCTATCCGATGTCCAGCCTCGGCACCGCGGTGCAGAAGATCCTCGACGCGACGCCGTCGGTGCTGGTGAAGTCCGGCGAGAACCAGCCGGTCGCCGGGTTCAGTGACGAGCTCAACACGCAGATCCAGTCCCTGTACACGGGCACCTCCGCGAAGGATGCCGCTCGCGGATTGGACAAGTGGTGGAACTCGCAGAACTGACGCCGCGGACGCGGCGCTCCGTCGCCGCCTCCCCGCGTGCGGACGCCGGCCGCGGACGGGCCCGTTTCCGCGAGGCCGCCGTCACGTTCGGCATGATCGGCCCGGCCGTGCTCCTGTACACGGTACTGACGATCGTGCCCGTGGGCGTGGCGGTCTACCTCAGCTTCACGGACTGGGACGGATTCTCCCCCGCCAGGCTCATCGGGTGGGAGAACTACCAGCACCTCTTCGACGACCCGAGTTCGACGGAAGCCTGGTACGTCACCGCGCTGATCACCGTGATCGGCACCGCCCTGATGGTGGGGGCGGGCCTGGTGTACGCGCTGCTCCTCAAGGGACGGTCCCGTACGAACTCGTTCTTCCGCGCGGTGGCCTACTTCCCGCACGTGATCAGCGCGTTGATCCTCGGCTATCTGTGGGCGGCGATCCTCGGGACGAACGGGGCGGTCAACAACACGCTCGCCAAGTTCGGCATGGAGCCCATCGGCTTCCTCTTCGACGAGCGGTTCGCGCTGTACACGCTGATCGGCGTCATCGTGTGGGCCGGATTCGGCTTCAACGTCGTCCTGTTCGTGGCCGCCCTGCAGACCGTCCCGGCCGAGCTTCTGGAGGCTGCCGCGATCGACGGCGCCACCAGGCGGCAGACCAATCTGCGCATCGTGATCCCGATGATCGCACCCGTGGTCACCGTGGCGACCGTGCTGAACCTGGTCGGCCTGCTCAGGGCGTACGACATCGTGGTCAGCCTCACCGGCGGGGGTCCGGCGGGTTCGACCCAGACCTTCACCTACCTCATTCTCGCCCGGTCCTTCGAGGGCACCAAGGTCGGCTACGCGACGGCCCAGGCGGTCTTCCTGATGGTCGTCTCCGCTGCGCTCGCCCTCGTCGTGACCGCGCTGCGCAACCGCCAAGACCAAGCTGCGACCGGTTAGGAGCCGATGGTGGTCGTCACCGAACCAAGGGCCCACGACAGGCCGCGGACCGCACCGGTCCCCGCCCGCGAGGTCTCTTCGGCGGAACGGCGGGAGTCCCGCTCGCCGCTGCGCCGGGTCCTCCTCGGCCTGCTGTTCTTCGTCATGATCGTGCCGGTGTACCTGCTCGTCGTGAACGCCTTCAAGTCGCAACAGGACATCCTCGACAGCCCCTTCTCGATCCCGCTGAGCGGTCTGACCTTCGAACACATGTCCGCCGCCCTCAGCAACCCCCAGTACAACGTCATCGGCGGCTACGGCTTCACGCTCTTCCTCGTCGTCACCGTGGACGTCCTCTGCATCGCACTGGCGGGACCGGCCGCGTACGCGATCGCGCGCAGCCTCAAGAAGCGGACGCAGCTGGTACTGCTGTACTTCCTGGCCGGCACGTTCATCCCCGGCGCGGCCGTGATCATCCCGGTGATCTACGTACTGCGCGAGGTCGGGCTCGCCAACACCGTGACCGGCCTGGTCGCGCACGACGTGGCCTCGACGCTGCCGGTCAGCATCTTCCTCTTCGTCGGCTTCATCCGCGCGATCCCGGTGGACATCGACCATGCCGCGACGATCGACGGGGCGGGCCGCTACCGGACCTTCTGGACCATCATCTTCCCGCTGATGCGTCCGGCGGTCGTCACCGTCCTGATCCTCAACTCCATCGGGATCTGGAACGACTTCATCTCCCCGCAGATCCTGCTCAGCCCGTCGTCCGGTCACTACACGGTGACGACGGCGATCTACGCGGGCATCAGCCAGTACTCCACCGATCTGACGAAGGTGTTCCCCAACCTTCTGCTCGCCGTCGCACCCGTGATCATCTTCTTCGTCTACATGCAGCGCCACATCATCAGCGGTCTGACGGTGGGCGCGGTGAAGGGATGAGCGGGCACATCGTTTCCCTCCGGAGAAAGAAGGACCATTCAGTGTCGAGGAGATGGTGGCCACGCCCCGGTACGGGCTCGTGGTCCGCAGCCGCCCTGCTCGCTTCGCTGGCCGTCGTGACGGCCGCCGTTCCGGCCGCCGCGCACCCCCATCCGCACAAGTCCCTGGCGGGCGCGGTCTACTACGTCAGCCCGTCGGGCCAGGACTCCCGCACGGGCACCAGCGCGGGTCAGGCGTTCCAGCACATCCAGCGGTGTGCCGACGTCATGGGGCCCGGCGACACCTGTCTGATCCAGTCCGGTACGTACGCCGAGACGGTCGTGCCGGCCCGGTCGGGCACCGCCGCGCTGCCGATCGCCTACCGGGCGGCGCCGGGGGCGGAGGTGACGCTGAGCGGAACCGCTCCGGTGCGGGGTTTCACGCCCGTCACCGGCGCGGACGTCGCCCGGATCGCCGAGACCGATCCGTACGCCCAGGACTCGGCGTTCAGCGCCGCGGTGGCGGCCGGACACGTCTACAGCACAGCCGTCGACCTGGGCTCCGACGTGACGACCGTGCAGGTCTTCACGGACGGGAAGGCGGGCGTCGAGGCGCAGTGGCCCTACCCCGGGCTCGACCTGCTCGACCCCGAGCTCCAGTACGCGGACGCGGGGAGCGCGGACGCGACGATCGCGGACGCGGCCCTGACCCGGCCCGCAGGGTACTGGGACGGCGCGCGGGCCCTGACCGGCTACTGGTACATCTCTGCGACCGGCACGGTGAAGAGCTCCGCCGTCGGCTCGGTGACGCTCGACGCGGCACCCCCGTGCGTGCACAAGATCGTGCCGAAGGAGACACGGTACGCCCTCGCCGGAAAGATCGGTGAACTCTCCCGCCCGGGCGAGTGGTTCTACGACCCCGCCGCCAGGCGTCTGTACCTCTACAGCGAGGACGGCCCGGGCGCCCACACCATCGAGGCGAAGACCCGCACCCTGGCCTTCGACCTGACGGCCACGAGTCACACGACGGTGACGGGCATCGGGCTGTTCGCCTCCACCATCAGGACGGGACCGACCAGCACGGGTGTGACGCTGGACGCGATCGACGGCACGTACCTGTCGCACTACACCGACATCACGCGCGGCGCGACGGACTGCGGCAGCACGGTGACGCGCGGCGTCGGCGACACCGGCATCGTCCTCGACGGGACGTACAACACGATCATGAACAGTGATCTGTCGCTGAGCGCGGGCAACGGCATCGCCCTGCGCGGCCAGAACAACACCGCCACGAACAACGTGATCCACGACGTCGACTACATGGGGACGTACGCGGCGGGCATCGCCGTGCAGGGCAACAGCCAGACGGTCACCCACAACACGATCAGCCGGGTCGGCCGCAGCGGCATCAACCTCCAGTGGAACACCGTGGAGGGCCTCACCCCGGGCAAGGATCTGATCGCGTACAACGACATCTCGGGGTACGCCCGCCTCAGCCTGGACGTCGCCGCGATCTACACGTGCTGCAGCGCCTACATGATGGGGACCTCCATCGACCACAACGTACTGCACGATCCGGAGCCGGCCACGACGCTCACCACCTTCGGGATCTCGGGCGTCTACGCCGACAACGGGCAGAGCGACCTGGTGATCGCGAACAACGTGGGCTGGGGCAACCGGGAGGGCACGGTGATGCTGAACGGTCTGGGCACCGGCTCGCACGACAACGGGGTGTACAACAACACCGGTGGGATGACCCTGTTCTACGTCAAGGAGCCGGGGCAGTCGACCGGAACGAAGATCTACAACAACGTCGGCGCCATACGCGGACTGACCGGTGCCACCGACGGCGGTCTGGTGCTCTCGAACAACCTCCCGGCGGAGTCCGATCCACTCTTCGTCGACGCGGCCGGGCACGACTTCCGGCTGACCGCCGACTCGCCCGCGCGAGGGCAGGCGATCGCGCTGCCGGGCATCAACGACGGCTCGACGGATGCGGTGCCGAGCCTCGGCGCCTACCAGTACGGGGCGCCGAAATGGGTGGCGGGGGCAACCCGTTGAGCGCGATCGCGTAAGGCCGCACCCCCGACGTGAGAAGGCCCGAGCCGGATGTTCGGCTCGGGCCCTCGACGCGCGGGGGGCTCAGTTGTCGGCCGCGGCCCCGCGGGGCTTCCCCTTCGGCCCACGCGCGTCCGGGACCGGTCCGCGGCCGGCCGCGTGGTCGGCGAACGCCTCGGCCGCCGACTCGGCGTCGCGGGACCGCAGCAGTCCGACGAGCCGGCCGTGCTCCTCCGCCATCGCGCTCCAGTCCCCCTCGAAGAGGGGGTCGGAGATGGCACGCAGCGTGCGCAGGCTCGGTTCGACGACCTCCCACATCCGGGCCAGGAACGGGTTGCCCGCGATCCGGCTGACCAGCGTGTGGAACTCGATGTCGGCGTCTCGGAACAGGCTCACGTCATTCGCGGCGACGGCGTCCCGCATCCGGTCGACCAGCGCGTCGAGTTCGCGGAGGTGGTCGTCGGTGAGGTGTTCGGTGGCGAGCCGGGCGGCGAGCCGCTCCAGCGGTTCGCGCACCTGCCGGGCGTACTCGGCGTCCTGCGCGGAGATCTCGACGACGAAGTGGCCGCGGCGCGGGACGTGCATGAGGAGGCCCTCACGGGCCAGGCGCTTGACCGCGTCCCGCACCGGAGCCTGGCTCACCCCCAGGCGGCGGGCGATCTCCGACTCGACCACGCGGTCGTTCGGTCCGAGGTCGCCGTCGACGACGGCCTGGCGGAGCAGCTCGTAGACCTGATCCGAGATCAGGGTCTTGCGGAACCGGTCCTTGTTCGTGGCCAGCGTGGAGACGAATCCGGCCGACGCGGTCGATGCCATGTATTCCCAATCCTGCGACGGGTGACCAGTTGTGACATGGTACGCGCTCATCGTCTATCGATGGAATCCAGGTGGAGGATGCACGAAGAGGCCCCGGACATCACGCCGCGCCGTCCAGCCGCTTGGCCAGCCAGTCGAGTTTCACGACCTCGTGCGTGGGGCCTCCGCCCTCGTGGTCGTTGAACGGATAGGCGCGTATGTGCTTGTCCGCCTGGTCGACCCCGGCCATGGCGCCGTAGTGGTTGAACGCCGCGTACCCTGTCGAGGGCGGGCAGATGTGGTCCATGAGCCCGACCGAGAACAGGGTCGGCGCGTTCGCCCGGCGGGCCAGGCTGACGCCGTCGAAGTACGCCAGCGTGTGGGCGACCGTGCCCGCGTGCTCTCTGTGCCGCTTCACGAACTGGGTGACCTCGGCGAACGGCGGCTTGTCGGTGATCGTGGTGGCGCGCGGGAAGTGGCAGAGGAACGGCACGTCCGGCATGACGGCCACGAGGTCCGGGACCAGGCCCGCCGCGGCCAGTGCGATGCCGCCGCCCTGGCTGGTTCCGGTGACCACGACGCGCGTGGGGTCGACCGAGGGATGGGTGCGTACGGCGGCCACCGCGCGCACGGCGTCGGTGTACACGCGCCGGTAGAAGTAGCGCCGCGGGTCGAGCACCCCGCGGGTCAGGAAGCCGGGGGCGGCGATGTCGCCGGAGGCCGGATCGGGGTCGGGTGTCTCGGCACCCTGCCCCCGGGTGTCCATCACGAAGTGCGCGTAGCCCGCACAGGCCCACAGCCGGTTCTCGTGCGGGGCCCCGCGTCCGGTGCCGTATCCGAGGTACTCCACGACGGCGGGCAGCGGTCCGGAGCGGGTCGCGGGCAGGTGCAGCCAGCCGCGTACGGGGTGCCCGGCGTATCCGGCGAACGTCACGTCGTACGTCTCGATGGTGGCGAGCCCGTTGTGGACCGGGTCGAACGTCACGGTGGGAGCGAAGTCCCGCTGTGCGTCCAGGGTTTCGTGCCAGAACGCGTCGAAGTCCTCGGGCTCGTCAAGAGCCGGGCGGTACCGCTCCAGTTCGTCGAGGGGCATGTCGAACAAGGCCACGTCACATCTCCGCTGAGGTCGGGGCCGGGGGGCCCGTGGGATTTTCATCGTCTGTCGGTCGTCGAAGGAATCGGGTCAAGGGGGGCCGACGGGAGTCGGGCACGGTCGAGGCCGTACACCCGGACGGCGTTGGTGTGCAGGATCCTCCGGCGCTCGTCGTCGGGGAGGCGGCCGAGCCCGAGGCAGGAGAGTTCCAGGGAGTCGGTGCGGCTGCCGCGCGGCAGGCAGATCGGCCAGTCGGAGCCGATGAGGCACCGGTCGGACCCGACCACGTCCACCACGCGTCCGACCAGCTCCGCGATCCGTTCGGGTGGTACGCCGTGCTGCTGGGTGAGCAGGCCGGAGATCTTGACGACCACGTTCGGCGCGGCGGCGGCCCGGTCCAGGTCCCGGAACCAGTCCTCGGGGTCCAGGCGGAGGTTCGGCGGGTTGCCGAGATGGTCGACGACCACGGTGAGTTCCGGGTGCCGGGCGGCCACCTCGGCCGCGGCCCGGAGCGCCCCGGCGCCCAGATTGAGCTCCAGCACCAGCCCGGCGGAGGCGAGTTCCGGTACCAGCGCGCGGGCGGACTCCGGACAGTCCGCCCAGCCCGCCCCGCCCATGCGCATGCCGTTCGGCCGGGTGTCGCCCAGGTCGGCCAGCAGCTCCCGGAAGCGTCGGGGGCCGCCCTCGCCGTGGACGTGCAGATTTCCGACGTACCCGGCGACGAGGTCGGGGCGGCTGGTCCGCCATGCGCGCAGGTCGAGGGTCTCGCCGGCGTCGCCGCGGGACCCCTCGACCAGGATCGCGCCGGACACCGCGGTGTCGTGCGTCGACGCCTCCAGGTCCTCGATGCGGAACACGCGGTGATGGGGGCCTCCCGGGCGGATCCACGGGAAGCCCAGCGCCGGGTCCCACAGGTGCACATGGCAGTCGATCACGGCCGGGGTCCTCCTGAGGTGCCGTTCCCGAGTATTGACAGGCCGACTCGCTCCGGTGAGTCTAACCATCGGCTATCGATGGTCGATTATGAAGGGCGGATGTTCTTGATGTCCAGGGACCGACGGACCAGTGCCTCGAACTCGCTTGATGGGGTGGGGCGATGACAGCCGTCACCGTGCCCGGCCCCCGTCTCCGGGCGACCCGCACCCTTACCCGAGTGCCCCTCTGGGCCTCGCTCCAAAGGGAGTTGTTCGCCCGTCAGGACAAGGCGTGGCGACTCTTCTCCGACCGCTACACCGAGGGCGACGGCCGCCTCGTCTTCCGGGACACGCTCGGCGTGGGCCCGGACGGCCGCGACGGCGTGGACGACTTCTACGAGCCGTTCTTCAACTGGCCGACGCTGTACGTACTCGGCGGCAGCGCGGATCTCCTGACGGCGGCACGGCGGCACTGGAGCGGCGTGTCCGCGCAGCTCACGGAGATGGGCATGCTCCGGGACGGGCTGGAGCGCGGCTACGACTGGTTCCACCAGGGCGAAGGGCTGCTGCTCTTCTACGGTCTCTGCCTGGCCGACCCGGACGACCGCCGGCTGCGGCAACTGGCGCATGTTTTCGCCGACTTCTATCTGCCCGGCGGACCGAACTACGACCCGGAGCACAGGGTCGTACGCGCGCCGCACAACGGATCGGCGGGTCCGCGCGAGGGGTTCGGCGACGGGGAGCCTTACTTCCCGTGGAGCCTCGCCCTGCGCCCGTACGGGCTGCCGCTCGACGCGATGGACGACGTCACGTCCTTCGACCAGCTCGCGGCCGACCCCGAGCGCGCCCGCGCCTACGGCCGCGCGATGTGGGACCGGATGGGCCGCGGTGACACGATCGTGAATCTGGCCGCGACAGGGCTGGCCACGAACGCCTTCCTCCTCAGCGGCGAGCAGCGCTACGCGGACTGGGTGTCCGAGTACGTCGGCGCCTGGCGGGAGCGGCTCGACGGACACGACGTCGTGCCCGACAACGTGGGACTCAGCGGCAAGGTGGGCGAGTACCTGGGCGGCCGGTGGTACGGCGCGCACTACGGCTGGTCCTGGCCGCACGGCCTCTCCCCCGTGGGCAGCGCCACCCTCGTCGGAGCCTCGAACGCGTCCCTGCTGACCGGCGACCAGGGCTACCTCGACCTGGCCCGCAACCCGCTGGACGCCGTGCTGCGGCAGAGCGAGCAGCGCGGCGCCGACGGCCGGGGCACCCTGGGCGAACGCTGGGATCCGCATCTGGACGCGATGGACGCCGACCGGACGCTGATGGTCCCGCAGCGGCACAACGACTCCGGCTGGTTCGACTTCACCGTGATGCCCGGCCAACTCCCTCTCTCGCTGTGGCACTTCAGCCGGGAGGACGCGGATCAGGAACGCATCGAGCGGCTGCGTGCGGGCGCCAACTGGGACTGGACCACGGTGCACACCCAGCGCATCAAGGACGAGGCCGGCCACGAGGAGCCGTGGTACGAGTTCCTGCAGGGCCGGAACCCGGGCTTCCCCGAGCGCATGCTGCGCAGCGCCCTCGATTCCTGCGCCGCACGCGTCGAGGCGATCGAGAACGACCCGGTGGACCCGGCGGTGGGCCCCGGCGTCCTTGACATCCACCACTGGCAGAACCTCAACCCCGTGGTCACGGAGGCGCTGCTGCAGCTGACCACCGGCTCCCCCCAGGTGCTCTACAACGGGGGGCTCACCCACATGCATCTGCGGTACTGGGACGCGGCCGGGCAGCGGCCGGGGCTTCCCGCGGACGTCGCGGCGCTCGTCTCCGACATCCGCCCCGAGCGCACGGTCGTGGACCTGGTCAACCTCGGCGGCACCGCGTGCTCGCTGGTGGTACAGGCGGGCTCGTTCGCCGAACACACCGTGCACACCGCGCAGGTCGACGACGGTCCCGTCGAGGAGGTGGGCGGCCCCCACTGCCGCGTGGAGCTGCCCGGTGGCACCCAGGCGAGGCTGACCCTGACGATGACCCTGCGTGGCACCCGGCCGACCTGCGGCACCCCGTTCCGGGAGGAGGCGCGGTGACCGGCCGGCTGCCCTTCGACCTGCCCCGCCTGGGCATCGGAACCGCCCCGCTGGGTGGCCTGTTCGAGGAGGTGTCCGAGGCTGACGCGGCGGCCACGCTGGAGGCCGCGGCCCGCGAGGGGATCACGTACTTCGACACGGCACCGCGCTACGGGCACGGCCAGGCGGAGGACCGGCTCGGCCGCCTGCTGGCTCCGGCGGGCGTCACGGCGCCTGTGATCTCCACGAAGACGGGCTGGCTGCTGCGGCCGAAGCCCGACGGTTCGCCGGGCGAAGTCGTCACGGACTGGACGGAGGCCGGTATCCGCGCGTCCCTGGAGTCGAGCCTGGACCGCCTGGGCCGGTCGTCGGTCGACGTGCTCTATCTGCACGACCCCGACGCCTTTCCGGACGAGGTCCGGCGATCTGCATACCCGGCGCTGCGCCGGCTGCGGGACGAGGGTCTGGTACGGGCGATCGGGTTCGGCATGAACAACACTGCGCCGCTCGCCGCGTACGTGGCGGAGTTCGACGTGGACGTCGTCCTCGTCGCGGGCCGGTTCTCGCTCCTGGACCACGACGCGCTGGGGACGCTGTTGCCGCTGTGTCTGAGGACCGGCACCTCGGTCGTGGTCGGCGGGGTCTTCAACACCGGTCTCCTCGCCGACCCCTCCCCCGGCGCGATGTTCAACTACCGTCCCGTTCCGGAGCGGGACCTGGCCCGCGCGCGACGGTGCCGCGACCTGTGCGCGGAGTACGGAGTGCCGCTCGCCGCGGCCGCGATCCAGTTCCCCTTCCTGCATCCGGCCGTCGCGTCGGTCGTCGTCGGCTGCCGGTCGGCCGGCGAGGTCACCGCGAACGCGGCGGCGTCGCGGTTTTCCGTGCCGGACACGTTGTGGCGTCGGCTGGGTCAGGCGGGTTTCGTCCCGCCGGAGCTGGTGCCCGGCCTCGCGTGACGCCGCCGGGCGACCGGGGGCGCCCCGGCGGAACGACGCCATGACTCCGACGAGGGTGAGGGCCCTGCTGCCGGGCCCTCATGCTCGTCGGCGGGGAACTGTCCGGGGTAGACCCCCGCGGCCCTGCCCACCACACCTCACCCCTGGCAGGCAGATCCCGCGCACCAACACCGTGCGCCCCGTTCCCCTTGTGGCCGGCTGCCTCAGGACCTCGGGGCGCAACACTCGGGCCCCCGGTCTTCCTCCTCTCAGCCCTGAGCACGAAAACGGTCCACCGACTCCGTCGGTGGACCGTCACTAAAGATCGAGGTCAGGAGCTCTTGGCAGAGCAGACGTCGTCACCGCGAGAACTCCGCGACGGACAGGGCCGCCCCACCCGTGACCGCCCACGCAATTGATCGTTGCCCATCCGTACAGGCGGCCGGAGCCGCAAAGACCGACGAATGTGGACAGGACAGCGAAGCTGATGGATGTGGACAGGACAGCCTGCCCCGGACAACCGCCCGCGCCGCCCGGCGCGGGCGTACTCGCCCCCTCCCGGGCCCTACGGTTCTGGCTGAATCCGGCCAACCTCGCGGCCCACCTCGACCGGGCGGGCCCGGTCGTCCGGACCAGGACCGGCCCGGCGACCGCCTTCCAGATCAACGACCGGGCCCTGCTGCGCAAGGTAGGCAGTGATGAAGAAACCTTCCGGTTCTGGGGCCCGGACCCGAGCCTGCGCGACTTCAACGAGAGCGGGGTGGTCGGCCTCGAGGGAGTCTCCCACCAGGAGCGGCGCGCCGTGATGAGACCCGCGTTCGCCGCGTCCCGGCTCACCGCTCTCGGGCCCAGCGTCCAGGCCCGTACCCGGCAACTTCTCGCTGACCTGCCCCCGGACCGACCGCTCGACATCCGGGTGGAGATGAGCCGGCTCGCCTGCGGCCTTCTCGTCAGCTGTGTCCTCAACAGCGAGCTCACTCCCGACACCCTGTCGAGGATCGCGGCCGCCCGCTCCACCCTGTCCAACGGCACCTTCTGGCGCTACGCGCTCTCGCCCTGGCCCTGGGTGCCCGCGCCCCGGCGCCGCGCCTGCCGCCGCGCGCTCGCCGAACTGGACGAGGCCGTCCGCCAGGTGCAAGCCCGCCACCGGCCCGACCCGGACGGCCAGGACCTGGTGTCCTTGCTCGAAGCCGCCGCTCCCGGTAACCCCCACGTGGTGCAGCGCGACATTCGCGCTCTGCTCATCGCCGGCATGGAGACCAGCGCTTCCACCCTGGCCTGGGCCTGCTACGAACTGGGCCGCCACCCGCACTACCAGCAAGCGCTCCAGGACGAAGCCGACGCCGCACCCGATGCAAGCCGCCTCCAAGCACACCAGCTCCCGCTCGCGGCCGCCTTCGTTCAAGAAGTCACCCGCCTCCACGGCATCCCGTTCCTGGTCCGCCGCACCCGTCACCAGACCTGCCTGGGCGGCGTACGGATCCCGGCCGGAGCCGTGGTCACCCTGCCTCTGGGGGCCATGCGCCGCGACAGGAACCGCTATCCCGACCCGGACGTGTTCGACCCACAGCGCTGGCTCCCCCACACCGGGCCACCCCCGGCCCCCGCCGCGCTCCTGGCCTACGGCCTGGGTCCCCGATACTGCCCCGGGGCGGCCGCGGCCGATGCCATGCTGCCCGTTGTCCTGGCGACCCTGGCCAGCTCGCGCACGCTGCGCCCCGCACGGCCGGGCCGCAAGATCGGCGTGAGCCTGGAACTCACACCGACGCCCAAGGGCCTGACCATGTACGCCACACCATGCGAACCTCGGCTCGCCGACACCAGGCCGGCACCCGGCACGAACATCACTCACCGCTCAGGGGCGGCTTCCACCGAAAGTGGACACGCGTGACCCAAGCCCTCCTGCGCCCCGCCGCTCACACGGTTCCTGCCGCTACGACAAGGGCTTCGGCGGTATGGATCGCGTGCTCGCCGGCCGCGCACAGGTCGTGTTCCGACCATGCGGCGTCGAGCAGCGACGCCAGGACGTGACCAGTGGACGGTGTCACAGCAGCCCCCGGCGTTCCCGCCCGGTCATGCCGCCCCAGATATCGTGCGCGATCCGGTGGTCCGGAGCGTAGGCCAGGCACACCGTGCGCACCGGGCAGCCATGCACGGAGCCTTGGCCCTGTTCCGGGCCGCACCGCCCACCAACAGCTGGTCCGGATCAGCTGTTCGGCAGGACCCCGTTCACTCCGACACCGTCCTCTCCCCTGTCCGGCCCGGCAGCCGCCTCTGCGGTCATCGCTCCGGCTGGTCGACCACGGACGGAGTGCTGAGCCTGCGGCCCCTTCCGGCCATGCCCGATACCCAGGCGCTGATACGCCGCAGGAGGGGCAGCAGTGCGGAGCGGTAGAACGCCCCCGGGCAATGGAAAGAACCCGGTCCCTGGGACGACAGTGGGGAAGATGCCCAAGATAGCGACGCCGGGCGGGGCCGCAAGGTCCGCTACAACTGGCAAGGGGAGAGCACCATGCCGAAGTTCATACTGCTGGTCAACCACGACGGGGGTCTTCGAGAAGCCGATGGACACCTGGGAACCGGGTGACATCGCAGCCCACTTCGACTACACGCCCTACTGACCAAGGAGCTGACCGAGAGCGGCGAGAGGGTTCAGTTCATGGCACTGGCCGATCCGCGGCTGGCCCGTACGGTCCGCGCCGACGGGATCGGCCCGGCGGTCGTGACCGACGGACCGTTCGCCGAATCCAAAGAGGTCCTGGCCGACTTCAACGTCCTCAACGTCGAATCCGAGGAACGAGCCCTGGAAATCGCCGCCCGCATCTCCGCCGCCCGCACCACCAGGGCCTCCATCTCAGGCCACCCGCGCCCCATACGGACACGACCCCGACCCCACCGCTGCCGTTCGCTGAGGCACCCCTCTTTACGACATCCCCTGCCAGGTGTCCATGCCGAATGTGCCCTTGATGTCGGATGCGATGGTGTGCGTGTTGACGTGGGTTGCGAGCTGGTAGACGGTGGTCTTGTTCGGGCCTCTGACGCTGAGGCGTACGGGATTGTCGCCGGGGTGTGCCTGCATGATCCTCTTCAGTTCTCGGATCAGTTGCTCGTTGATGCGGTGGTAGGGCAGCCGGAGGTGTACGGGTGCTGCTCCGGAGCGCTCGGCGGACGAGATGTCGAGTACTTGGATCTCCTGGCCGAAGATGCTGAGCGTGCCGTCGCGGTCGTTGAGCCTGCCCTGGACGCTGACGACGCTGTCCTCGAGGAGAGCGGCGGCTACGAGTTGGTAGGCGGCGGGGAAGAAGAGGACTTCGATGGTGCCGTCGCGGTCTGCGAGGTTGATCAGTGCCCAGGTGTTGCCCTGCTTGGTGATCTTGTTCTGGACGCCGGTGATGAGTCCGGACAGGCGTACGACGCCTTCGGTACGGCCCGAGGCGATGAGGTCGGGGATGGTGGTGTCGCGGTGCTGGGCCAGTACGTGTTCGGTGCCGTCGAGCGGGTGGGCGGAGACGTAGAGGCCGAGCATTTCGCGTTCGGTGGCCAGGAGTGCCTTTCGGGGCCACTCGTCTTCGGGGATGGCGAAGGGCAGGCCGAAGACGGTGTTCGTGTCGCCGGTGCCGCCGAGATCTCCGAAGAGGTCGTCCTGGCCGATGGCCGCGGCCTTCTTGACGGGGATCACGGAGTCGATCGCGCTCTCGTGGACGGCGGAAAGACCCTTGCGGGTGTGCCCGAGGGAGTCGAAGGCGCCGGCTTTGATCAGTGATTCGACGGCCCGCTTGTTCAGGGCCGGCAGGTCCACCTTGTCCAGGAAGTCGGGGAAGTCGGCGAACTTTCCCCTGGCCTGGCGCCCGTCGACGATGGACGCGATGACGTTCTCCCCGACGTTCCGTACGGACTGCAATCCGAAGCGCACGTCGTCGCCGATGGCGGTGAACTCCGCGAACGACTCGTTGACGTCCGGCTGCAGCACGGTGACCCCGGCCTTGCGGGCATCGGCGAGGTAGATGCCGGCCTTGTCCTTGTCGTCACCGACCGACGTCAGCAGCGCCGCCATGTACTCGGCGGGGTAGTTCGCCTTGAGATAAGCGGTCCACAGCGAGACGAGCCCGTACCCGGCCGTATGGGACTTGTTGAAGGCGTAGCCGGAGAAGGGAAGCATGACGTCCCACAGGGCCTTGATGGCTTCCTCGGAGTACGAATTGCTCCGCATGCCGCCGTGGAACTTCTCCCACTCCGCGGCCAGGACCTCCGGCTTCTTCTTGCCCATCGCGCGACGCAGGAGGTCGGCGCCGCCCAGGGTGTATCCGGCGAGCTGGCGGGCGATCGCCATGATCTGCTCTTGGTAGATGAGCAGGTGAAAGGTGTTCCCGAGGATGGGCTCCAGGGCGTCGCGGAGTTCGGGGTGGATCGGTTCGATGCTCTGGCGGCCGGTCTTGCGGTGGGCGTAGTTGGTGTGGGCGTTGGCGGCCATGGGGCCGGGCCGGTAGAGGGCGAGGGCGGCTGCGATGTCCTCGAAGCGGGTGGGCTCCATCAGCTTCAGCAGGGTCTGCATGCCGGCGCCGTCGAGCTGGAAGATGCCGAAGGTGTTGCCGGTCGCCAGGAGCTCGTAGGTCTTCTTGTCGTCGAGGGGGATCGTCTCGGTGGACAGGTC
The DNA here is from genome assembly GCF_040632605.1 of Streptomyces sp. NPDC019224. Lineage (NCBI taxonomy): Bacteria > Bacillati > Actinomycetota > Actinomycetes > Kitasatosporales > Streptomycetaceae > Streptomyces > Streptomyces sp. NPDC019224. The sequence goes on from NZ_JBEYCF010000052.1 coordinate 32,845, forward strand.
GACACCGCGGTTGGTGCGGACGTTCTGGATCGCCTGGTCGATCACGCCGAGGTTGCGAAGCCCGAGGAAGTCCATCTTGACCAACCCCATGTCCTCGCACGAGGGGTAGTCGAAGCCGGTGATCTTCACCCCGTCCTTGGCACGCATGTGGAGCGGGATACGGTTGGTGAGCTTCGTCTTGGACAGGATGACCGCGGCGGCGTGCACGCCGGTCCCGCGGATCAGGCCCTCGACCCCCTTGGCGGAGTCGATGACCTTCCTGACGTCCGGCTCGTTCTCGTACATCGTCCGGACCTCGCCCGCCTCGCTGTGGCGGGGGTGGGAGGAGTCGAAGATGCCGTCGATGCTGATGCCCTTGCCCATCACGTCGGGCGGCAGCGCCTTCGTGATCCGCTCACCGTGCGCGAAGGGGTAGCCCAGCAGACGCGAGGAGTCCTTGATCGCGTTCTTGGCCTTCAGCTTTCCGAACGTGTTCACCATCGCCGTGTACTCGGTGCCGTACTTCTCGACGACGTAGCGGACCATCTGGTCGCGCTTGCGGTCGTCGAAGTCGAGGTCGACGTCCGGCGGGTTGATGCGCTCCGGGTTCAGGAACCGTTCGAAGAGCAGACCGTGCTCCAGAGGGCACAGCTCGGTGATACGGGTCGCGTACGCGACGATCGAACCGGTGGCCGAACCGCGGCCCGGCCCGACCGGGATCTTGTTGTCGCGGGCGTAGCGGCAGATGTCGGCGACCACGAGGAAGTAGGAGGAGAAGCCCATGGGGCCGATGACCGTCATCTCGGTCTCGAAGCGCTCCAGCACCTCATCGGGGACGGGACTGCCGTAACGCATCTCCAGGCCCTTGAGGACGTCCTTGCGCAGCCACGACTCCTGCGCCTCCCCCTCGGGGACGTCGGGGAACTGCGGCATCTCGTCCTCGTGGGCGAAGACCTCCTCGTAGGACTCGACGCGCTCCGCGATCAGAAGCGTGTTGTCGCAGGCCTCGGGAAGCTCGGAGAACAGTTCGCGCATCTCGGCGGCGGTCTTGAGGTAGTAGCCGCTGCCGTTGAAGCGGAACCGCTTCGGGTCGTCCTTGTTCTTCCCGACGCCGATGCACAGCAGGTTGTCGTGCGCGTCCGCGTCGCTCTCGTGGACGTAGTGCGCGTCGTTCGTGGCCAGCAGCGGGATATCCAGATCCTTGGCCAGGCGCAGTAGGTCGGCCCGGACGTTGCGTTCAAGGTCCAGGCCGTGGTCCATGAGCTCCAGGAAGTAGTTCTCCTTCCCGAAAATGTCCTGGTAGGCGGCAGCGACCTCCCGGGCCTCGGCGTACTGGCCGAGGCGCAGGCGGGTCTGGATCGCCCCGGAGGGACAGCCCGTGGTCGCGATGATCCCGTCCGCATGCTCCGAGATCAGTTCCATGTCCATGCGCGGCTTGCCCGCCGGGAACTGCCCGGAGTAGCTGGCCTCGGTCGACAGGTAGAAGAGGTTCTGCAGCCCTTGCACGTTGCGGGCCCACATCGTCATGTGGGTGAAGCGTCCGCCACCGGAGACGTCCTTGGAGCCCTCGCCGTCATCCGCCATGGCACGGACACCGCCCGGCCCCCAGAACTCCTGCTTGCGGTTGCGGCGGGACGACGGTGCGACGTACGCCTCGATCCCGATGATCGGCCTGACGCCGTCGAATCCCTTGGCCACCTGCTGGAACTCGTAGGCACCGAACATATTGCCGTGGTCGCTCATCGCGATGGCCGGCATCCCCTGCCGCGCCACCTCCGCGAACATCGGCTTGAGCCGCTGCGCGCCGTCGAGCATCGAGTATTCGGTGTGGTTGTGCAAGTGAACAAAGCTGTCCGTCACCGGGCAGGCACCTCCGGAGGTGGGTATGGAAGGGCCCCACCCTAGGCCCTGCGGAGCGCCGACACGCCGGGTCACGCGTACACGTGGGGGTGACCTTCCACCCGAGCAAAAGGCCTGTTCAGAGGGCATTTAGCGAGGTGTCGGGCAACTCGCACAGATGTCTCCCCACGGTCGACGAGGTCCGAAGGCCGGTCGGTCCGGCCGCCGGGCAGGGGCGGTGATCACACGCCGTCCGCGGACTGCGCCGATGATGCCGAGCTCGCGCATCAGGCGTTCGACGGTGCAACGGAGCTCCGTGCGGCCCTGCCGGTTCGGCCCCGCCGGACTTCCTCGCGCCGTAGACGCGGTAGTCGGTGGCGTATGTCTCTGGATCAGGGGCTTCAGCCCGGCTGGCTCCTCGGTCGTGGTGCCCGGCCTGATGACGGCGCCGGTCCTCCCCGGACCCATTCGCGCGGTGTCTCGGTCGTGCCGATCCGGAGCTTGGACGCGACCGCTTTCCTCGCGACCCACTCGGGGCCGTCATCGGACCGCACCTCGGTAACCACCCGCACCGCACGACAGCGCAGCTCAAGCGGGTACCGGCAGGACATGCCACGACTCGGTCCCCCCTCGAACAATCGAGTCCCACCGAACCCAGGGCGGTTCGACCACTCCCGCTCATCGGTATGTGAGCAATCCGGAGGAGGCGAGCGGGGGGAGTCCTGGAGCAGTCTGTGCTGGAAGTGCGGGCCGGCTCGCCGCTCGCCACGGGACGGAGTTCAGTTCAGGAAACACCTCGTGCCTCTGCAGCCTTTGCAGTTTCCGCAGTTGAGAGACAACCAGGAAGGAACTTCATATGGATCACTCCGGTATGCCCGGGATGGTGTCCACCGTTTCGACGGTGGACACCATGGGCGCTGTTCTCTTCATCGGCTGGGCCGTCGCGATGTGGATCGCTGTCGCCGTGCTCGCGGTCGGAAACCGGAAGTCGGTCAAGCCGTGGATGTACAAGCTCGCCATGGGGCTCATAGGCATTGGCGTGGTGGGTCAGGTCGGACATTTTCAGGAGCATGTCACGCAGGCCGGCTACTGGGTCGCCCACCCGTATGCTCCCGCGTGGATGACTCCATGGGCTGACAGCTTTGCCCGGGGAATGGGTCAGGTCGACGCCAGCAAGCCCGCCCTCGGAATGGAGATCCTGCACCTGACCGGGAACTTCATCTTCCTTGCCGGACTGGTCGGCATCGCGCAGATCACGCACCGGGTCGCCGGACAGTTGAAAGCACGCAAGTGGGCCAGGATGGGCGTCTGGATGCAGGGTGTCCACGGCATCGAGCACATCGTTCTGACCGCTTCCGTGGCGATGGGCGCGAGCCGGGCCATCGGTCTGTCCACCTGGTTCGGCGCCATCGATCCAGGCCCGGCGCTGGTGACGTACCGGGTGTGGTGGCACTTCGTGGCCAACTTGGTGGGGACGCTCATCCTCGGGATCGCCGTGTACCACCTCTGGAAGGAGAAGCGGGCGGTCAGGGAAAGCTTCGGTCTCATGGAGCACGAGGAGGGCGCGGCCGCCCCGGCCGGTTCCTCGCACGTACTCGAACCTGTGGGGCGCCTCTGAGGAGCGACTCCGTCGGGTACACGCGACGGGGCCCGTTGAATCTCCCCCTTGATCGTGGGCCCCTGGGGGCTGGGATCTTGAGGTTCCAGAGGAAGTAGCGCCGGGCGGGAAGCACGTACACGAAGGGGGCACCGAGGAGTTCACGCTAAGGGCTGTCCCACAATTCCTGGTGGATCAGCGCGCGGCGTCAGATGCGGTGCATCGCAAGGCGGAGAGGCGTCCGCGTACTGGATGTATTCGGGCGTTTCGACAACGCGGCGAGGTGCCGTAGCTGTCGTCGTGCGCCCGCCAGGAATTGCGGGACAGCCCTTAGGCGCGAGCGCGCTCGTCGATTCCTCGGGCAGGACGGTACGGCGGTCGCCCGGGGACTCGGCATCGGCTCCGAGTCCCTGCGCGGCTGGTACCGCAAGGCCGAGGCGGGCCGGGGCGAGGGCGCCGAGCCCGGAACCAGGCCGAACTCGCCGCCGAGACCGCCGCTTCTTCCGCAGGCGCCGCCGTCGGCCCGCCGGCCGCTCGTCACGAATGGGGCGTCAGCGGGCGTGGACCCTTGGGGCCGGTGAGTGACTCGACGCCGGACGCCGGCTCCCACTCCCCTGCGGTGCGGAGGGCACTGCCGGCGATGGCAATGGACCGGTGCATGGAGGTCCGGGCGGCCACCGGCTGGTCTCCGTTGCCGACGAGCAGGCTGTGCACCTGAGCGTTGAAGCAGGCCTCGGCGTCGTAGGGCTCGAAGAGGTAACCGCCGAGCTCCAGCGTGACGATGCCGTGCAGGGCGGTCCAGAACTGGTGCGCTACGAGCTCGGCGTCCGCGTGCCGGAGGCGTCCGGTTGCCATGCACCGCTGCACCGACGCGACGAGGATGTCCAGAACGTAGCGACCGTGGCGGCGGTCCTCGTTGGTGAGCGAGAAGCCGGCGACGTTCAGCAGGCCGAGCATCACCCGGTACAGGTGCGGGTGCTTGAAGGCATTCCAGCGATAGACGCGGCCGTGCGCGACCACATCGGCGATCGGGTCGTCGGAGTCCCCGATCGCCCTCATGCTGACGTTCAGCCGGGCGAACCCCTCGTGCACGACGGCACGGACCAGGTCTTCCATGCTGCCGAAGTAGGTGTACACGGCCATGGCGGACGTGCCGACCTCCCTGGCCAGCCGACGGGTACTCAGGCCGGTGGGGCCTTCCTCGGCCAGGACGGTTGCGGCGGCTTCGAGCAGGGCGTTGCGCAGATCCGGCTGCGCTGGGCGCGGACTCACGCTTGACATGGTGCAGCATCCCCGACGACATTGACAGAGCACTGTTACATAACAGCGATATGCCTTGGTGGTGAGTCCGGATGGTCTCCATGCCCCAGTTCGCTGCTGAGACACCGCTTCTCCGCGATGCGCGGCCGGCCGAGACCGACGTTCGTGAACTCCCCGTCAAGGGTGATCTCCCTCCCGGCCTGGACGGGATGCTGCTGCGGATCGGGCCCGACGACAAGGACGGCCAGCCTCTCCTGGCGGCGCTGCGAGTCCAGCAGGGTCACGCCGAGTGGTTCCGGACCCGCAGGATCCGTACCGATCGGGTCTGCGAGATCACGGGGGAGCTCCCCTCCCCCGGCCCGCGCCGCTGTCCGTCCGACAACACCCACGCCGCAGTCGTCCAGCACGCCGGCCGCATCCTGGCGCTGGCGGACGGCGCGCTGCCGTACGAGCTCTCCGCGGACTTGGCGACGAAAGCGCGCCATGACTTCGACGGCACGCTTCCTTTCGGGTTCACGGCGCACCCGGTGCACGATCCGCTGACCGGTGAGATGTTCGCGGCGGTCTCCAGCCCGGTGACACCACACCTGTGGTATGTGGTCGTTGACGTCCATGGCCGGGTGCGCAGGTGTGAGCCGATCACGTCATCGCCCGGCCCCGGTTCACCGGCGTTCTCCGTGACACATCGCCATGCCGTTTTCCATGAACCGACGCGCATCGGAATCATGCCGTGCACGGGCACGGCGCAACAGTTGTCCTGGATCCCCGTCGAACCCGTCCATGTTCTGCAGGTGGTGAACGCTTACGATCTGCCCGACCGACGACTGGTGCTCGATGTGGTGCGGCGCGCCCCCCTCGGTCCGGTGCTGTGGCGCTGGACGCTCGACCCCGTCTCCGGCACCGCTTCCGGCGAGCTCCTAGACCCTCGGGCGCAGGCGTTCCTCGCCGTCGATCCGCGCTGCACGGGCTCGGAGCACCGCTATGGCTTTGCCACCGGAATCGACAGCGCTTCCCGCCGAGGGAATTCCCTGGTCCGGCACGACTTCGCCTCGGGTGACAGCCAGATCCATGTCCCCGGCGCGGACCGCACCGTCGGTCCTCCTGTCTTCGTGCCGCGTTCGCCGACCGCAGCGGAGGGTGACGGCTGGGTGCTGGCCGCCACCCGCGACCCCGGCGGCGGCCATGACGAGATCGTCGTCCTGGACACCCGTGACTTCGAAGGGGGACCGGCGGCCCTCGTCGGCCTGCCCGCCGCCGGTCCGTGGTGGGCGCACGCCTCGTGGCTGGTGACCGCGTCCTGGTGATGTGAAGCGGCCGGGGCAGGCCGCTGACAGCCGCCTCCCCCGTGCCGGTACCGACAGCCGGACCTGCCCCGCGCGGTACCGGTGTTCGGCGAAACAGTCCTCCGAGCGGTCGGTTCCCGCAGACGCGGCAACGCCGGAGAAGTCCTCCTTCACGGCTCCCGGGATGGTGGTCGGACACCGCTGACCGAGCAGGAAGGTGCTCCCGTGCTTCGCGGAAGACTACGAACGTTGGTCCCGGGGCTGACCGCGATCCTTGCGATTGTTGCCACATATGTCCTGGCCGGGAACCCTGCACAGGCCGGCGAGGCATCGCAGACGGCTGCGAAGTACGCCTTCAAGGAAATGTCTGTCGCGATGCCGCCGGGCTACGAACAGCAGAAGATGAAGTCCGTCCGGCAGGTCAACCCGGCCTACCAGAAGATCCGCTCGTGGCTATCAGCCGTCGGCGCGAGCGTGGCGATCAACGACCTGGCCGGCCACGGCCGCGCCGACGGCATGTGCCTGGTCGACCCCCGCACCGACGACGTCATCGTGACGCACACGCCGACCGCCCCGGCGAGCGACCGGTTCGTCCCGTTCGTGCTCGACCCCGCCCCGTTGCCGGTGGACAACACGATGGCCCCGACCGGTTGTCTGGCCGGCGACTTCACCGGTGACGGCCGCATGGGGCTGCTCGTCTTCTACTGGGGTCGCACCCCGATCCTGTTCCTTCCCAAGGCACACGCGGAGACGGTGTCCCGCGACTCCTACGTACCGCAGGAACTCATGGCCGGGGTCAATGACAACGGGCGGTACGTCGGTCCGCAGTGGAACACGGACGCCGTCGCGATCGCCGACCTGGACGGTACCGGACATCCCTCGGTCATCGTCGGCAACTACTTCCCCGACGGCGGAATCCTCGACACGCACGGCCAGAACAACATGCAGATGCCCGACTCCCTGTCGAATGCCAGAAACGGCGGCGGCCTGCACATGCTGCGGTGGAACGGTGCCACCTCCGGAGACGAACCGTCCGTCAGGTACGTCGAGGACCGTGGCGCGATCCCCTTCAAGGCCACCGCCGGCTGGACGCTCGCCCTCGCCAGTGCCGACCTGACCGGCGACGGCAGACCGGAGGTCTACGTCGGCAACGATTTCGGCCACGGCCATCTCCTGTACAACCGCTCGACCGCCGGCAGGCTCGACTTCAGCGAGGCCGTCGGCAAGCGCACACCCACGACGCCGAAGTCGTTCGTATTGGGCGAGGGCTCGTTCAAGGGCATGGGCGTGGACTTCGCGGACATGCACAACAAGGGCCACTTCGACTTCATGGTCAGCAACATCACCCAGCCCTGGGGCCTGGAGGAGAGCAACTTCGTCTTCGTCAACAAGACGTCCTCGAACAGGGAGATGGCCAAGGAGCTTTCCGGGGGTTCCGCCCCCTTCGAGCAGGAAGCCTCCGAGCACGGCCTGGCGTGGAGCGGCTGGGCTTGGGACGTCAAGCTGGGCGACTTCCTCAACAGCGGGGACGAGGAGGTCGTGCAAGCCCTTGGATTCATTCGCGGCACGACCGATCGCTGGCCGTGGATGCAGGAGATGGCGACGATGAACGACCAGTTGCTGAGCAATCCTGCGATGTGGCCGAACTTCCAGCCCGGCGACGACGTATCCGGACACCAGGTGTTCGCCTTCTTCGCGAAGAACTCCGCCGGCAAGTACGTCAACATCAGCAAGGAGCTGGGTTTCAAGAACGACATACCCTCGCGCGGCATCGCTCTGGCAGACACCACCGGAACCGGTCACCTGGACTTTGCTGTCGCCCGGCAGTGGGGACCGCCCGCCTTTTACGCGAATACGGCGTCGGTGGGCTCATCGATCACCTTGAACCTCTACCGCCCCTCGGCCGGCGAGCACAAGGGGACGGGCCTGCAGGGCGCCGGTGCCCCCGCATACGGCACTACGGTCATCCTGCGCTCCCCCGGCCGCACGCAGGTCTCCCAACTCGACGGCGGCAGCGGCCACGACGGATACCGCAGCTTCCAGGTGCGGTTCGGGCTGGGCGACTACGAAGGCCCGGTCACCGCCACCCTCCAGTGGAAGGACATCCACGGCCAGGTCCACCAGCAGGACACCAAGCTCACCGCGGGCACCCACAGCCTGATGCTCACCGACTCCGTGCAGGAGGTCTCGAAGTCATGACTACGACCGTCCCCAACTCTCGGCCGGCCAGCCTGTCGGAAGCGAAACCGGAGCAGGTGACGGCTCCCGGGCCCAGACCGAAGGACCCCCACTACCTCGCGCTGCGAAACTTCGCGATGTCGATCAGCGCGTTCAATATCTTCGGCTACACCCTTCTCGGCTTCGAGCAGGCCTGGATCTTCCCCATCATCGCCGTGGCTGTCGGCTACACCACCGAACTGATCCTGGAGACCATCTCGGCGTGGGCCCAGAAAAGGCCGCCCCGCTACCGGGGCCGAGGCCTGCGGGGACCGTATGAGTTCCTGCTCCCCGCGCACATCACCAGCCTGGCCGTGAACATGTTGATCTACACCAACCAGCACATCGGCCCGGTCGTCTTCGGGGTGATCGTGGGCGTCAGCGGAAAGTACGTCCTGCAAGCTCCCATCGCCGGCCGTATGCGGCACTACATGAACCCGTCGAACCTGGGCATCGTGGTGACCTTGCTGGCATTCAGTTCATGGGTCGCCGTCGCTCAGCCGTACGAGTTCACCGAGGACGCGAACTCGTTCTTCCGCATCATGATCGCGATCATCATCGCTACTGCGGGAACGATCCTCAACACCGCGCTGACCAAGCGGACCGCGCTGATCGTCGGCTGGCTCGGAGGCTTCGCCATCCAGGCCTTCCTTCGGCACTGGATCTGGGACGTCTCGCTGTTCTCCGCTCTCGGAGCGATGACCGGAGTCCCCTTCATCCTGTTCAGCAATTACATGATCTCCGACCCGGGCACCACGCCGTCCAAGGGGCGGGCCCAGTTCATGTTCGGCGGCTCGGTCGCCATGGTCTACGGCGCCCTGATGGTCGCCAACGTCGTGTACACGCTCTTCTTCGCCACCGCGATCGTGTGCGGTGCGCGGGGACTCGGATGGTGGGCCACGCACTTCTACCAGAAGCGCAAGGCGGTCCGGCTCACCGCGCACGCAGAAGAGGCAACCCCGGCACCGTCGCTGCCCGCGGCCGCTTGACGTTCCGGCCCACTCGTTCGCCGGGGCCCGCGCCGAGAGTCCGGGCCCCGGTGAGCCGACCAGTCATCAAGCCGTAACTCCGCGGGCGCCGGTCCAGGAGTGCCCCGTAGAAGATTCGGGTGGGAATGCAGGACTTGCCGCGTCTCCTCGTCGCCCTCGCCGTGATCCTGGTCGCGGCGCACCTGCTCGGCCTGATCGCCCGCCGGCTCGGCCAGCCCTCCGTGGTCGGTGAAATCGCCGCGGGCATCCTGCTCGGACCGAGCCTCGCGGGTGGTGCCCTTCCCTCCACCGTGTTCCCGCCCCGGATACAGCCGTCCCTGGCGGCGATGGCCACCACCGGCATCTGCCTCTTCATGTTCTTCGTCGGTCTGCACCTCGACCGCACCCTGCTGAACGGCCGGGCCCGGCTCGTGGCCACCGTCTCCGTCAGCTCCATCGCACTGCCCTTCTGTCTGGGCATGCTGCTGGCGCTCCGTCTCGCGAGCCTCCACCCCATCCACAACCGGTCGGCCTTCGCGTTGTTCATGGGCACAGCCATGTCCGTCACCGCGTTCCCGGTGCTGGCGCGCATCCTGGCCGACAGGGGCCTGGACAAGACACCTGTCGGCGCCCTGGCGCTTGCCTGTGCGGCCCTGGACGACGTGCTTGCGTGGACCCTGCTGGCCACAGTGGTCACGCTCGTCGAATCACCCGCGCAGCAGTGGCGGGTGTTGCTCGTGATCCCGTTCGGCGCGGCACTGCTGACGGTCCTGCGTCCGTCGCTCTCGTGGCTCGCCGATCGGTGCGGAACGGGCCCGGCCGCCAGTGCCGCGGCCCTTCTCATAGGGGCAGCCGGCCTGACCGCCTGCGCCGCCGCGACCGACTGGATGGGCCTGCACGCCATCTTCGGTGCGTTCCTGTTCGGCGTCATCACGCCGCGTAGAGGAACCTCCGGGTTGCGCGCACGGGTCCAGCCGGCAATCGAGGGGGCCTCTCGCGTCGTGCTGCTGCCCGTGTTCTTTCTGACCGCGGGCCTCAAGGTGGACCTGTCAGGGTTCGATGCCGGGCGCCTGCTCGAGCTCGTGCTCATCATCACTGTGGCGGTGTGCGGCAAAGGGATCGGCGCCTTCGTCGGTGCACGCAGCTGCGGAGTACGGCCGCGGTACGCGGCAGTTCTCGCCCTTCTGATCAATACGCGCGGCCTGACAGAACTGATCGTCCTCACGGTCGGGCTGCAGCTCGGGCTGCTCGATCCGGACCTCTACGCGCTCATGGTCGTCATGGCGCTCGTGACCACGACGATGACCGGTGCTCTGCTGCGCGTGGTCCATCCGGCCCGGCGTGTCCGCCGCGAGGCCGGTGCGCACCCTGGAGCGTCCTGTGCCACCGAGCCGGTGCCGGCGCCGAAGAAGTAAGGAGGCAGTCGGGTGACAGCCGGCACCGTCACGACCGTTGACCCCGGCTGATCCGTCGCCGGGCCCGTGGTGGCCTCGGGATGCCCGGGAGCGAGCGCCATGCCCGGTGCCACGTCGGCGTCGGTGCCGCGACGTCTCAGTTCACGGACTCAACCGTCATCGGCAGGCCGCCGCGCACCCGGAGCGTCAGCATCGGTTCTCCGGCCACGTCATGGCCGGGCGGTACCCGCAGCCGCAGGTCCCGCGCCACCATGGCCAGCACGATCGTCGCCTCCAGCATGCCCAGGCTGTTGCCCACGCAGAACCGCGGTCCCGCCCCGAAGGGGAGGTATGCGTAGCGGTCGCGGCCGGCTCGGCCTGTCGCGGTGAAGCGTTCGGGATCGAATCGCTGCGGGTTCCGCCAAAAAGCGGGGTGGCGGTGCAGGAGGAAGGGAGAGATGAGGACGTCGGCGCGTGCAGGGATCCGGTAGCCGCCGATCTCGTCGGGCGTCTGCGCGACGCGCGGCAGGATCCATACCGGCGGATACAACCGCATGACTTCTTCCAGGACCATCGTCGTGTACCGCAGGCCATGCAGTGATTCGGCGGTTACCGGGCCGCCGCTGAAGACGTCGACGGCCTCCGCGTGCACGCGCTCCCAGGCCTCGGGATGACGGTCGAGGAGATAGAAGGCCCAGCTCAAGGTGGAGGCTGTGGTCTCGTGTCCGGCCAGCAGCAGCGTGACCAGTTCGTCGCGCATCCGTCGCCGCCCGAAGCGGGGATCGGGTTCCTCACGCACCGAGTCGGTCAGGCGGCTGATGACGTCGTCCCCGCCTTGTCGTCGGCGCTGGGCGGCCAAGTCCTCGGTGATGCGCTGGAGGTCACGCCGTGCCCTGCGGAAGCGCAGGGTCCGTGGCAGGGGCAGCCACATCGGAATCGTCCCCAGCGACATCATCTCGAACATCGCCTGGTTCTGAACCGACTCGAAGGTATCGCCGATCCCCTCATAGGCTCCCAGATCCGTCTCCAGCAGCGCGCGGCCCAGCACACCCAGGGTCAGCGCGGTCATCTCGTCACGCACATCGACCGGGCCGGTTCCGATCCGCTGCTGGAGCCGCCCGATCAAGGCTTCGGCCTCGTGGGCGACCGCCTGCGTCTGCCGGGCGATCCGCTTGGGCTGAAAGACTGGTTGGATCACCTTGCGCTGCTTGCGCCACAGCTCGCCCTCGCTGGTCAGCAGCCCGTCGCCCATCACCCGCTTTGCTTGGACGAGGCCGATGCCCTTGTGGTAGTTGGCCGCGTTGTCGGCCAGGACGTGTCGCGCATGGTCGGGGTGGTTGAACAGGAACAGGGTCTTGTGACCCAGTGGAATGCGTGCCGCGTCGCCGTAGTCGGCGGCCATCCTCTCCATGACCTCCAACCGGTTGCGGACCATGCGGGGCAGCAGGCCGAAGGCCGCGCTGCGCCGGGGACCCGGTGGGGTGCCGATCGCCGACGGCTCACCGGAGGACATGGCGGTCATCGGTGATCACTGGCGACGGGCTCGTCCTGCTCGCCGAGCAGGGCGGCGGCTGTCCGGCGTCGCCACACTTCGAAAGCGGGCTCGCCGGACGGAGTGTTCTCCGAGGCGTCCGGGAACGCGGCCGTGCACACCTTGGCCGCGTGCTCGGGGGTGGTTCCGGCAAGGGTTCTGGTGGCGAGCTCCGTATGCGCTGTGACCAGTCCGCTCCGCACACGCGCCGTCGCGGCGAACGCGCTGGCCTGGGCTATCTCCGGGAGGAAGCGGTGACCGCGCTGCTTGAACTCCAGCAGTTCCGACTCCGCCAGGCCGCCGGCGTAGGTCGCGGCCAAGCTCGCTCCGGCGTAGAGATCGCCCTGACGCGCTTTCGGAAAGGCGTCGATGCCTTGAGACGCCCGCTTCGGATCCGCACCGTGCACGAACCACATGGCCCGCCCGATGCCCTGGTCGATGACGCGGTTCGCGTACGGCGACTGGGCCGATGACGGCCACGGGAAGCCACTCCGGACGAATTGCCGGTGCACGTACTTCTCGGTGTGGAAGTACGCCTGGTGAAATCCGTACCCGTCCAGGATGAGCCAGCGCAGTACCGGATCGGCCAGCCCCCGGGTGGCACGCTGCCACAGCGGCGCAGGTACGCGGCCCAGCGCCCAGCCCGCACCGATGTACACCATGTAGATGTGCTCGTTGCCGCGGCCTTGCAGGAACCGGAGGTTATGGCGGCTGCGCATCGGGGCGGTCGCGTCACGGAGCGCGAATGCCATGCCCGCGCCTTCGTAGGCGAAGCCGCGGAAGTGGTCCGGCAGTTCCTCGAGACCGCGCTCGGCCTCCCGCGGCTCCCGTGCCTCGGCGGCGTGGGCGAAGCCGGCCAGGAACGAGGCACCGGCCCCCTCCAGCAGATCCTTGGCCTCGGGGCTCTTCTCGAAGAAGCCACGCCGGGACAGCTTCGTCTCGGAAGCACTCGGTGTCAGGACACGGCGCCTCAGCGCAGCCCACGGGCGGGACAATGGCCTCCCCTTTCCCTCAGGTGCCAGGTTTCCTGGCTGGGCGACCCATGCTGGCGGCAGGTCGTGGAACCGGTCTACTCGCGTCTTGCCCGACCCGGCGGGGAGAGCGGGCCGTGCGCTAGGGTCCCCGGGGACGGCAACAGGTGAGGGGACGTGTGTGGCGACCGCAGTGGAGGACTTCGATCGTCGGGTCGAGCCGTATCGGAACGAACTCCTGGCCCATTGCTACAGGATGCTCGGTTCGGTTCATGACGCCGAAGACCTCGTGCAGGAGACCTACCTGCGGGCGTGGCGGGCGAGAGAACGATACGACCAGGACCGCGGCTCGCTGCGCACGTGGTTGTACCGGATCGCCACCAACGCCTGCCTCAATGCCCTGGAGAGTCGCAAGCGCAGGCCTCTCCCGTCGGGAGTGGTCGCCGAGAGCCAGCCCCTGGAGCCGTTCGTCCACGGGGGCGAGGCGCCCTGGCTGCAGCCGATGCCCGATGCCATGATCCACCTGGGGGACCCGGCCGGCGCAGCCATCGACCGTGGCAGCCTGCGGCTGGCGTTCGTCGCCGCCCTGCAGCACCTGTCGGCGCGGCAGCGCGCGGTGCTGATTCTGCGTGAGGTGCTCGCCTTCTCCGCCGCCGAGTCCGCGGACATGCTCAGAACAACGACCGCCTCGGTCAACAGCTCGCTGCAGCGGGCGCGGGCGCGGCTGAGGCAGGCGGGTGTCCTGGAGGACGAGGTGGCAGAGCCCTCCCACGCGGACCAGCGCGCCTGGGTGGAGCGCTACATGCGGGCATTCGAGAAGGCCGACGTCGACGGGCTCAAGAAGCTCCTCACCGACGACGTGCTGATGGAGATGCCTCCCGTCCTCAATTGGTTCGTCGGCCGGGACAACTACGGGCAGTTCATGGGCTGGCTCTTCGGCAGGTCGGGCAGTGGCTGGCGCCTCCTTCCGATCGAGGCCAACGGACAGCCGGGCTTCGCCGCCTATCTCCGCGGCGACAGCGGCGCGTTCGAACTGCATACGCTGCAGGTTTTCACCGTCACCGCCTCCGGCATCAGCCGGAACTCCGTGTTCCAGGACCCTGAGGTGTTCGCGAACTTCGGCCTGGCCGCGAAGATCGAGTCATGATGCGCGGCTGAGTTCACCCACGGACACGTCCGAGGGCACCTTGGAAGTAGTTGCCCCGCAGCCCCGGCCGCGACGATCGGGGCGGGCGGCGCGGTGTCGTCCTCTCCATGACGTGATATGACCAGGGGGCGACGTTGCGAGCGATCCCGTCCCGGCTTCTCGGCACGTCCGGCCTGGTGCTTCGATGCGCCCGGGTGGGCGCGGTCGTGCTCTACTACGGCCTGCGATTCGCCGGCTCGGCCGCCATGGCGCGCCTGCGGGGATCCACCCGCGCATCAGGACTGCGCGACGGTGATCGCCTGGTCAGGATGCTGACGCGGCTAGGTCCCTCCTATATGAAGATCGGGCAACTGCTGAGTACGCGGCGGGACCTGCTGCCGGACGCGATCACCCGTCCCCTGAACCGTCTCACCGACACCGCTCACCCACCCGCCCGGCGCAGGATCGAGCGGGCGGTGCGCCGGAGTTACGGCGGCCGCGCGTGGCCGTTCCGCACATTCGACTGGCGGCCCGTGGCCTGCGGCAGCATCGCTACCGTCCATGAGGCGGTGACGCTCGACGGACGCCGAGTAGCCGTCAAGGTCCGCCGCCCCGGCATTGACCGCATCATGCGGCAGGACTTCGCCCTGACCGCGTCCCTCATGGGCGTGATGGGTGCGCTGCCCCGTCTGCGGCGCATGCCGCTCAAGCTGATGCACGATCAGGTGGGTGGCGCGGTCCTCAAGCAGCTCGACTTCGAGGCCGAAGCCGCCTCACTGGTGGTGCTTCGCGACAACCTGGCCGCCTTCCCCGGCGTACGCGTCCCCGCCCCCCTGCCTGAGTTGTGCACACCCGAGATCGTGGTCATGGAGTACATCGGCGGCCTGCGTCGCTTCGAGCCCCGCGATCTCGACGCCGCCACACGTCGCGCCGTCGTGCGTGCCGTGCTGGCCACGGTGTACGAGATGCTGTTCGTGGACGGCATCGTGCACTGTGACATGCATCCGGGGAACCTGTACTTCGACCGCGATGCCGGTCTTGTGATCCTGGATGCCGGATTCGTCATCCGCCTGCCCGAGCCGGTACGGCGTTCGTTTGCCGACTTCTTCATCAACATGGCGATGGGCGACGGCAGGATGTGCGCCCAGATCGTCATCGACGGCGCCGCTCAGGTCGAGGAGCACTGCGATCCGGAGGGTTTCACGACCGAACTGCGCGCGCTGGTCGAAGAGTCGGCGGGCGCGATGTCCGGCGACTTCGACCTGGCACGCTTCGCTGCCCGTCTGTTCGACCTGCAGCGCCGATTCGGGCTGTATCCGGCGCCCGAATTCGCCTTCCCGCTGCTGTCGCTCCTGGTCATCGAAGGGATGATCAAGGACTTTGACGCCCACGTCGACTTCCAGGCCGAGGCGGTGCCCGTACTACGCCGCCGCAACATGCCTCGCGTCGTCGCCTCCGACCTTGAAGGGTGAACCAAGCATGGACGATACAACTCCACGCGTGCGGGTCCCGCTGATCGCGGAGAAGCAGGCCGAGGGCCGCCTCGCCGAGCTGTACGAAGAAGTGAAGCGGGTGACCGATCTCCCGTTCGTCCCCGACATGTTCCGCCTGACCTCGACGCGACCGGACCTCCTCGAGGTGATCCTGTCCGGTTACAAGGGGATCTTCCTCGACGGCGTTCTGCCGAGACGGACACGGGAGTTGATATGCGCCTGGACCTCGAAGGTGAATCAATGCCCGTACTGCGTCGGCACGCACAGCTTCTTCCTCCAGGTGTACGGAGGGTCCGAAGAGCTCGCCGAAGCCATCGCCGGCGCCGGATCCCCGGACGAGCTTCCCGTTGACGACCGCACCAAGGTCCTGCTGCACCTGCTGACCCGCCTGAGCCGCGAACCGTACAAGATCACCGATGAGGACTGGCAGCGGGCGGCGGACGCCGGCTGGAGCACCGACGAATTGCTGGAGGCCTTCTTCGCCACCGCGCTGTTCAACTTCATCACCCGCATGGTGGACGGCCTCGGGCTGGGCGCTGCCGTGACGGCCAGCCGGACCTCCCAGCAGGAAGTCCCCACCAGCGGTGACACGTGAGTACGTCCCGGGCGGTTCTGATCACCGGCGTCAGCTCCCAGGGCGGGCTGTCCTCCGGCAGCGGCCGCGCCACCGCCCTGCGTCTGCACCGTGCCGGCCTGCCCGTATACGCCACCGGCAGGAATCTCGACGGCATGAAGGACCTGGCCGCGGAGGGCATCACGACGCTGCGCGTGGACGTCACCGACGAGGAGTCGATGGCAGCCGCGGTGAACAGGATCACCGAGGAGCACGGTGCCGTGGGCGTGCTCATCAACAACGCCGCCTACAGCCTCAACGGCACGATCGCCGAAACGCCGATCGACGCAGTGCGGGCGCAGTTCGAGACCAACCTCTTCGGTCTGTCCCGCATGACACAGCTGGTGCTGCCCGGCATGCGGGAACAGGGCTCGGGCCGCATCGTCATGATGTCGTCGATCTTCGGGTTGTTCGCCACCGCTGGCCGCGGCTACTACCAGGCGACCAAACATGCCCTGGAGGCGATCAGTGACTCGTTGCGTCTGGAGGTGGCTCCCGCCGGGGTCAAGGTGGTGGTGATCGAGCCCTCACCGATCCTCGGCTCCTTCGTGCCGACCACGGTCGGAGATCTCGGCCTGGCCACGGACAGCGATCACTACGCCGACTTCTGGGAGCGCTTCGTCGACTGGCACAAGGCGTACCGCGAGGTCGAGCATCCCAAGGGCCGGGGCCGGACATCGGTGCGGGCGGACAAGGTCGCCCGCGTCGTGGAGAAGGCCGTCACCGCACCCCGTCCGCGTATCCGCTACCGGATCGGCATCCCCGTAAGGCTGTTGGGACCCCAGCGGGCGATCTTCGGGGACCGCGCATGGGAGGTTTTCGTCACCCGGTTCTTCCCCACCCCCTGACCTCCGGCACACTGCGAAAGCGGCTTCGGACTGTGGCGCGTCCGAAGCCGCTTTCGCGTGGGGACGATCACTCGCCGCGAAGCCAGTCCGCGGTCCGTTCTCCGATCATGATCGAGGTGAGATTGGTGTTCGCACGCACCGTGGCCGGCATGATCGACGCATCGCACACGTAGAGGGCCTCCATCCCGTGTACGGCACCGCGCTCATCGACGACCGCGGCCGGGTCGGAGGCCGGCCCCATCCGGACCGTGCCGACGGGATGGTAGGCGCTGTCCAGGCTGGTCTTCACGTACTGCCGCACCATGTCGTCATTGTTGATCATCGCCTCGCGCAGCACCACGAATTCCTGTCCCAAGGCGAGGATGCCGGAGTGGTGCGCCAGGTGCCAGGCGGTGCGTACCCCGTCGACGAGGACGTCGATCTCCCGTTCGTCGTCGAGGAAGTTCAGCTCGATCGTCGGCTGCGCCGCGGGGTCGGCGCAGGACAGGGTGATCCTGCCGCGGGAGCGGGGGCGCTGGGACACCACCATCACACCGAGGATCTCGTCGGCGCCGGCGAGCATCTGCAGCTCCGGGAAATGGGCCAGCCCGAAGTGGTTGACCATGTAGTACTGCAGATCATTGAAGTCGCCGGAGACCGGAGAGGTGGTGCGCAGAATCTCCTGCAGGAACGGCTGGGTGGGATCGGTGGCTCCCGGCTGCGGCACCAGGAACGCTCCGGTGCGCTGGTGGTCGATGAGGTTGGCTCCCACCCCGGCGGCATCCGCGCGGGTGTCGATGCCGTGCCGGCGCAGGTCTTCCGCGGGGCCGATGCCCGAACGCAGCAGGATCGTGGGGGATGCGACCGCGCCGGCGGCCAGGACGATCCGGTCCGCCTCGATGAGCTCGTAGGAGGACCCGGCTGCCGCGGCCATCACGCCCACCGCCCGGGAGCCGCGGAACACGACCCGGTCGACCGTGGTGTGTGCCCTGATCTCAAGGTTTTCACGGTGCCGGACCCGTGAGAGGTACGTCGTCGCGGTCGTGGCGCGTTTCTCGGGGTCGGGACGGCTGGACGGAATGGGTCCGATGCCGGTGGCCTCCGGGTGGTTGTGATCTTTGACTTCGGGGAATCCGGCCTGCACGCACGCCTCGACGAAGGCCGACTGCCCCGGTGCCAGTTCCTCCGGCCGCCACCGACGGATCGGCATCGCGCCGCCGCGGCCGTGGAACTCTCCCTCCCCGAAGTCGAGGTCGTCCTCGAGTTCCCGGAAGTAGGGAAGCACCTGCTGCCAGGACCAGGCAGGATTCCCGGCCTGCGCCCAGGCGTCGTAGTCGGCGGGTACCCCGCGCAGGGCGACCGTCGCCCCGACCGCGGAGGATCCGCCGGTGGTCCTGCCACGGGGGTAGCGGATCTTCCGGCCGTCTCGGATGTCCGCGCGGATCTGCCAGTCGTGGTCCACGAACGACATGCTCCGGCCGTAGAAGATGTCTTCCGGCATGTCCTGGGGCTCCGCGTAGTCCGGCCCCGCTTCGAGAAGCAGCACGCGGCGGGCGGGATCCTCGGTCAGCCGGGCCGCCAGTACCGCGCCGGCCGATCCGGCACCGACGATGATGTCGTCATACTGAGCTGTCATGAACCGTCCTCGGGGAGTTCGGGCGCTTTTACTGCCGACTTCCCAGCGAGGCTCGCACCGCCCTGACGGCCCCGGCTACTCGCGCATTGCCTGGTGGCGCTCCCGGAGGCGAGGGCACGCACGGAGAAGCCGGGCGTTGCGAGGGTGGCCACTCTGGACATGTCCGGTCACGGCGGCCGGATCATGGAAGGAAGGCCGCACCGTGTCAGAGAGTGCTCCCGTTCGTGACGACGCGGCAATCGCTGCCGCCGCCCCCGCCGGTGTGGATCCGCAGGCCCCGCATGTGCCACGGGTGATGGACTACCTGCTCGGCGGCACGGCCAATTTCGAGATCGACCGGCAGGCCGCCGCCCTCGCCTTCCAGAACTGGCCGGGGGAGACCGGCGGCGTGGCCGGCGTGAGGGTGGACATCGGCCACGCCCGTGCGGCGCTGGGCCGTGTCGTGCGCCATCTGGTGGCGGATCGCGGCATCACGCAGTTCCTCGACATCGCGAGCGGGTTGCCGACGATGGGGAACGTGCACCTGGCGGCTCGTGAGCTCGCACCGGAGGCGAAAGTCGTCTACGTCGACAACGACCCCCAGGTCGTCGCGCACGCCCAGCACCTGCTTGCCGAGGAGTCCGGGGCAGAGGTGGTCTTCCTGCAGGGCGACTTCCACGAACCCGGGAAGGTGCTGGCGCGGGCGGCGGAGACCCTCGACTTCACACGCCCGGTCGGGCTGGTCCTGTTCGGCATGCTGCATTTCGTGGAGGACTTCGACGAAGGGGCGCGGCTCCTGGCCGGCTACCTCGGCGCCCTGCCGCCCGGCAGCTGCGTCGCGGTGTCGCACTTCGCCAGGGACGACGAGGACACGGCCATGAACGCCACGCTG
This sequence comes from Streptomyces sp. NPDC019224, assembly GCF_040632605.1. NCBI lineage: Bacteria > Bacillati > Actinomycetota > Actinomycetes > Kitasatosporales > Streptomycetaceae > Streptomyces > Streptomyces sp. NPDC019224. The sequence continues at coordinate 52,450 of NZ_JBEYCF010000052.1, forward strand.
GATGCGCTCGACGCGCAGCTGGGAGAGGCCGTGGTCCGCCGCACCCGAACCGAGGTGGAGAAGTTCTTCGACGGCTTGGAGGTGGCCGAGCCCGGCATTGTGGAAACCCAGAACTGGCGCCCGACCGACACCTCGTGGCCCGCCCCCCTGCCGATGTGGGTCGGCGTCGCGCGCAAGCGCTGACCGGTTCCTGACCGACGTGGACACGAAGGGAACGACTGACGTGAGCGACGTTCGGCCAAGGCCACGGCTGCCGGAGTCCGCACCCACAGGCGAGCAGGCCGAGTGGCTGGGGCGGGTCGAGAAGCTGGCGCCTCTGATCGAGGCCCATCGCACCGCGGCCGAGGACAATCGCCGGATGCCGCGCCCGGTGTTCGAGGCGCTGCGTGCGGCCGGCTTCACCCGGATGTGGGTCTCTCGCGCATTCGGTGGAGAACAAGTCGCACTGGACACCGGAATGGCAGTGCTGGAGGCGCTGGCCCGCCTGGACGCATCGGTGTCCTGGCAGATCGGTGTCCAGGGTGCCATCGGCAGGCTGTCCGACTACCTGCCGGAGGAGAGCTCGCGTCGGCTCTTCCTGGAGGGGGACGGCTTCGTCGTCGGCGGCGTCAAGCCCTCCGGCCTGGCCGAGCCGGTCGACGGCGGTTACCTGCTGCGCGGTGAGTGGGCGATGGCCAGCGGCTCGGCCCACGCGGACTGGCTGGTGTGCACGGCGGTGGTGAGTGAGGGCTGGAAGCCGGTCATGACCTCGGCGGGCCCCGACATCGTCATGCTTTTCGTCCCGGCCTCGGAGGTCCGTTTCCGCGACACCTGGTACACCGTGGGCCTGCGGGGCACCGGGAGCGACCACTTTCATGTCGACGAGCGATTCGTGCCCGCCGACCTCGCGGTGCGCAAGGCACGGATGGCCGAGGCGCCCCCCGCGCGGCCCGCGCGGGGGTATCCGATCGGCTACTTCGATTTCGGACCGTTCTCCACCGCTCCGGTGGCACTGGGAGTCGCACGCGACGCACTGGATACGTTCTGGGACACGGCGCACGCGAAGACGCCGGCCAGCGGAACCCGGACGCTGGCCGCGAACCACGTGGTACAAGAGCGTTTCGCACGTGCCGAGATCAGCGTGTACGCGGCACGGCTGCTGCTGTACGACGCGGCACGCCGCGTGGTCGCGGCGGCAGGTTGCGGCGGCGACGAGCTGAGTTCGTTGATCCGACTGGCGTCGGCGACCCTCGGCGAGAGCACGACGGTGGCCGTGGAAACGGCGTACACCCTGGCCGGGACGGCCTCCCTGTATGAGACGAACCGGTTGGAGCGCTGCTTGCGCGACGTGAACGCCGTGACGAAGCACATCGCGCTGTCCTACACCCACTTCGAGACGGTCGGCGACTACCTCATGAACGCGCGGCTGGTCATGCGCCGCTGATCAGCCTCCGGCAGTGCGACGCGCTGCGCGATCGCCCCGATCGCGCAGCGCGTCGCGTGTCGTCAGGAGGCGAAGGCTTCGCACACGGCCATCAGGCTGTCGTGGAAGCCACCGGCCGGCATGCCCTTCCCCGCACTGAACAGCAGCGGCTCCTCGTAGACACCACCGAACATCTTCTCGAAGCGCTCGATGGCCTCCTCCGGTGTGCCGTAGACGGTCAGCTCGTCGAGCATGCGGTCCGTGACCGCTGCCGCGGCCGTCGGCACGTCGCCGCGAGCCATGGCATCGCGGATGGCGACGGCTTCCCGCTCGAACCCGTGGAAGGCCATCAGCGGGGCTGCGGACTGCCGGGCGGCGAACACGGCAACCTGAAAGGCGGCGGAGGTCCGCGCCTGCGCGGAGTGCTCGCCGACCGCACAGATGATCATGCCGGTGACGGGAACGGGTCGCGCGCGGCCCGCCCGTCTCGCAGCATCGGCCAGCGTGGGACGGACGACCTCCTCGGCATACGCGCGGCTGCACAAAGGGAGTCCGAGGAGTCCGTCGGCGACGGCGCCGGCGGCACGGAGCATCGGCTGCCGGCCACCCGCCACAAGGATCTCGGGCCGGTCGCCGTCGAGGCCGACGGGTCCGTCGGCAGCCGACGCCGGCCAGGCGGGGAGCAGCGGATCCGCTGCCATCCGGCAGCGATAGAACTCCCCGTCGTGCTCGACCGCGGTCGTACCCACCTCCCAGATGCTCCGGATCAGCGGGACCAGTTCGGAGAGCCGGGCCGCCGGGCGTGCCTCGTCCATGCCGTGCCAGTCCGCGATCACCTGCGGATTGCCGGTCCCCAGGCCCAGCGCGACCCGGCCCAAAGCGAGCTCGGCCAGGGACCGGAACTCGGTCGCAAGCGTGACCGGGGTCCTGCCCAGGGCCCAGGCGACGGCCGAACCGAGCCGAATCCTCGAGGTGGCGGCCGCCACCGCCGCCAGGGTCACGACCGCCGAGCGATCGTAGAACTCGCTGGACCAGAACGACGGCAGCCCCCGTCGTTCTGCCTCCGCAGCGACTTGAACCGCGAGTGCCACGGACCCCGACTGCATGGCCAGTCCAGGCCTGGCCGTTGCTCCACCCACCACTGTGCTCTCCGTTCCCGATCGGCGTCCTGCCATGCCGGGACGCTATTTCGCGACCTGGTCCGGCCACTACTTCCACGCTGCGCAAGGCCGGAGAAGCAGGAGCGGCCCCGATGACAGCAAGCTGACCGGTGTGGAGGAAGGAGTGGATCGCATGCGGCGATTCGACGACATTGTGGTGGGCGCAGGCGGGGCGGGGGCTGTGCTGGCGGTGCGGCTGAGCGAGGACCGCGGGCGTCGTGTCGGCCTGATCGAGGCCGGCCCGCACTACCAGGACACCGTGACCACACCCGCCGATCTGCTGGACGGCAACACGATGTCGCTTCGCGAGCACTCGTGGGGCCTGACGGCGCGTATCACTGCCGACCGGCGGATTCCCTTTCCCCAGGGCAAGGTGACCGGCGGTTCCTCGGCGGTCGGGAACACCGTCGCGATTCGCGGCACACCCGCCGACTACGACGAGTGGGCCGCGCTCGGCAATCCGCTGTGGTCCTGGGACCAGGCCCTGCCGGTGCTCACCGCGCTCGAAGACGACCTGGACTTCGGAACCAGGGAGTTTCATGCGAGCGGCGGTCCGGTCCCGATCCGGCGCTGGCGCCCGGATGAACTGACACCGGCCCAGCATGCCTTCCTCGAGGGCTGCCTGGCGGCCGGCCATGCTTATGCCGAGGACCACAACCACCCCGAGTCCAGCGGAGTCGGCCCGATCCCGTCGACCCGGCGCGACGCCTCGGTGCGCGTGTCCACGGCGATGGGGTACCTGTGGCCCGTCCGGGATCGGCCCAATCTCGAGATCATGCCGGGGGGTCTCGTCGACCGGGTCGTCGTGCGTGGCGGGCGGGCCTGTGGTGTCGTGGTCGACGGTGAGGAGATCTCCGCGCGGCGCGTGATTCTCGCTGCCGGCGCAATCGGCTCCCCGGCTGTGCTCTGGCGCTCCGGCATCGGTCCCGGCGACCGGCTGCGCCACCTGGGCATCCCGGTTCAGGCCGATCTTCCCGGTGTCGGCGCGGGACTGACCGATCAGCCGCGCATCGGGGTGTTCATGACTCCCATGGCCGGTACGGAGGACGAGGGGAAGGCCACCGGTCAGATCGTGCTGCGCACCACGTCGTCCTCGAGCGTCGCACCACGTTTCAACGATATGTACTACGCGATGGTCAACCGGTTCGACCTCACGCACCACTTTCCCAAGCTACGGGAGGTCGCCGGGGCCCGGAGCGTTTTCGGTGTGATGGCGGTACCCCGGCGCACCCACTCGCGGGGAAGCGTTGTCCTGGCGTCCGCCGATCCTGCAGCGCCGCCGCACGTCGATCTGGGTTATCTGAGCGACGAACGCGACTACCTCCTGCTGGCCGAGGCGGTGCGGCGCTGCTGGCAGCTGACGCAGTCCCCGAAGATCGTCGGCCAGGGCCAGGATGTGGTTCTCATCGACCAGCAGACTCTCGAGTCGGAGGAGTCGATGCGCCACTACATCGACGCTGCAGTGGATTCCGCGTACAACCCGGTCGGTACCGCGCGGATGGGAAAGGCGGACGACGAGACAGCGGTGGTGGACCAGCGTTGCGCCGTGCACGGGGTCGACGGCCTCCATGTCGCGGACGCCTCGGTCATGCCCGCCATGGTCTGCGCCAACACGCTGCTCAGCGTCGTCATGATCGCTGAAAGGGTGGCTTCGTTCCTGGCCGAGTAGCCGGGTTTCACCGGAGCCGCCGCGCGGCCGGGGTCCTGTCCGTCGACGGACAGGACCCC
>NZ_JBEYCF010000053.1:0-56045 GCF_040632605.1 Streptomyces sp. NPDC019224
GTCATCGGCCACTCCCAGGGCGAAATAGCCGCCGCATACATCGCCGGAGCCCTCACCCTCGACGACGCCGCCAAGGTGGTGGCACTCCGCTCCCATGCCATCCTCCAGCTCGCCGGCACCGGCGGCATGGCCTCCCTCCCGCTCGGCCGTCACGACGCGCAAGCCCTCCTCGCCGACCTCTCCGATCTGCACATCGCCGCCCACAACGGACCCGCCACCACGGTCGTCGCGGGCAATGCCGAGGCGCTCAAAACCCTCGTCGAGGAGCTGAACGACCGGGACATCCGCGCCCGCACCATCCCCGTCGACTACGCCTCCCACACCCCCCACGTCCACCCCCTCGAAGAGACCCTGCACACCCTCCTCAACGGCATCACCCCACAGCCCACCACCACCGCCTTCTACTCGACGCTCACCGACTCCTTCCTGGACACCACCGAGCTGGACGGCGACTACTGGTACCGGAACCTGAGCAACCCGGTCCTCTTCGAACCGGCCGTGCGCGCCCTCCTCGACGCCGGCCACTCCGTGTTCGTGGAGGTCAGCCCGCACCCCGTCCTGACGACCGCACTCCAGGACACCGCCGACACCACGGACACCACCGCCCTCGTCACCGGCACACTCCGCCGCGACGAAGGCACCCTCACCCGCTTCCACCACTCCCTCGCCCACCTCCACACCCACGGCATCCCCGTCGACTGGAATCCCGCTCTCCCCGCGGGCGCCGGCCGCGCCACCGATCTGCCGACGTATCCGTTCCAGCGCAAGCGCTACTGGCTGGAGGGGCCCGCCGCGCACAGCGACGCGGGAAGCCTCGGTGTGGACGCGGCCGACCATCCCTTCCTCGCGGCGTCAACCACGCTCGCCCAGGGCGACGCCCTCCTGCTCACGGGGCGGATCTCGCTGCGCACCCACCCCTGGCTCGCCGACCACGCCGTGAACGGGACTCCGCTGCTCCCGGCCACCGCCCATCTCGAACTGGCGCTGCAGGCGGGCAGGGAGGCGGGTTCCGGCGCGGTGGACGAACTGACGCTGGAGGCCCCGCTGTTCGTGCCCGAGCGGGGCGGAGTCCGCGTGCAGGTATCCGTGGAGGCACCGGACGAGGAGGGCCGCCGGCAGCTCGCCGTGCACTCCCGGCCCGATGTCCCGGTGGACGACGTCCTGGGCAGGGGGCCGGGGTGGACCCGTCATGCCACGGGCGTCCTCGCCCCGGCGGACGCCGTACCGCCGCACGACGGGACGGACGACGAAGCCTGGCCGCCTGCGGGCGCCACCCCGCTGGACACCGGCGACCTGTATGGCGAACTCGCCGCGCTGGGTTACGAGTACGGTCCCGCGTTCCAGAATCTGACCGCCGCCTGGCGTGCGGGGGACACCGTGCACGGCGAGGTGTCCCTCGCACCGGAGCTGCACGCGGAGGCGGCCCGGTTCGTCCTGCATCCGGCGCTCCTGGACTCGGCGCTGCACACGCTGGGGCTCGGTGACTTCCTCGGCGAGGGCATCCGGTTGCCGTTCTCCTGGTCGGGGGCCGTGCTGCGGGCCACCGGGGCCACGGCCCTGCGGGTCACCGTCTCCCCCGGCGACGGGGGCCGGGACACCGTCCGGGTCTCGGTCGCCGACCCCACGGGCGCACCCGTGGTGAGCGTGGACAGCCTCACCCTGCGCCCCGTCTCACCCGGTCGGTTGCCCGCCGCGCCGGGGTCCTCGGCCGCCGACTCGCTGTACGGCCTGGAGTGGACGGAACTCGACGCGCCACCGGTGCCGGCGGACCGGGCGGCGTTCGACGTGCTGGACGCCACCGCACCATTCGAGGGTGCGGCGCCCGGCGCGGCGGGGGCGGCCGTGGAGTGGCTGCTCGGCCGGCTCCGGGACCATCTGGGTGACGAGGGCGGGCCGGACAGCCCTCTCGTCGTGCTCACTCGCCGTGCCGTGGCCGCGCTCCCCGGTGACCCGGTCGATCTCGGCGCCGCCCCGCTCTGGGGGCTGGTGCGGTCGGCCGCCACCGAGAACCCGGGCCGGGTGGTGCTGGTGGACCACGACGGGGAACGGTCCTCGCTGGACGCGCTGGCCTCGGCCGTCGCGAGCGGGGAGCCGCAGTTCGCGCTGCGGGACGGCCGGGTGCTGGTGCCGAGGCTGCGCCGGACGGAACCCGCTCCCGTGACGGTGGTACCGCCCGAGGGGGTGGCCGGGTGGCGGCTGGAGACGCCCGGCGGGTCGCCGGACGACCTGCGAGCCACCGCGCATCCGGCCGCCGAGGCCCCGCTGTCCGAGGGCCAGGTACGGATCGAGGTGCGGGCCGCCGGGCTCAACTTCCGCGATGTGCTGACCTCCCTCGGGATGGTCCCGGAAGCCACTCCGCTCGGCACGGAGGCGGCCGGACTCGTCGTGGAGACCGGGCCGGGGGTCACCGGTCTGGCGGCCGGGGACCGGGTCTTCGGGCTGGTGCCGGGGGCGGTGGGGCCGCTGGCCGTCGCGGACCGGCGGCTGATCGCCCGTATCCCGGAGGGCTGGTCGTACGCGCGAGCGGCCGGTGTGCCCGCGGTGTTCACGACGGCCTACTACGGGCTGGTCGAACTGGCCGGGCTGCGCCGGGGCGAGCGGGTGCTGATCCACTCCGGGGCCGGCGGGGTCGGCATGGCGGCGCTCCAGGTGGCCCGGCACATCGGGGCCGAGGTGTTCGCCACGGCGAGCCCGGCGAAATGGGGTGCGCTGCGGGCCCTCGGCCTCGACGCGGACCACATCGCCTCCTCCCGTACGACCGGTTTCGAGCAGCACGTCCTGGATGTGACAGGACGTGCGGACGCGACGGCCGCGCCCGGGGTCGACGTGGTGCTGAACTCGCTGACCGGGGAGTTCATCGACGCGTCGCTGCGGCTGCTGTCCCCGGGCGGGCGGTTCGTCGAGATGGGCATCGCGGACCTGCGGGATCCGGCGGAGATCGCGGAACAGCGGCCGGGCGTCGCTTACCGGCCGTTCGAGCTGCTGGACATGGACCCGGACCGGGTCGCGGACACGCTGGCGCGGGTGCTCGGCCTCTTCGAGCGGGGTGAACTGGCGCCGCTTCCGGTCACCAGCTGGGACGTGAGCCGCGCCCCCGACGCGTTCCGCCACTTCGGGCAGGCCCGCCAGGTGGGCAAGGTCGTCCTGACCCTGCCGCCGCGCGAGGCACCGGACGGGACGGTCCTGATCACCGGCGGCACCGGCACGCTCGGCGCCGCGTTGGCCCGTCATCTGGTGACCGCGCACGGCGTGCGCCACCTGCTGCTCACCGGCCGTCGCGGCCCCGACGCGCCGAGGACGGTCGAGCTGGCCGACGAGCTGACCGGTCTGGGGGCACAGGTGCGAATCGCCGCATGCGACGCCGCGGACCGGGAGGCGCTCGCCGGGCTGCTGGAGTCCGTGCCGTCCGCCCATCCGCTCACGGGCGTGGTGCACGCGGCGGGGGTCCTGGACGACGGAGTGCTGGCCTCGCTGACCCCGGAGAAGGTGCGGGCGGTACTGCGGCCCAAGGCGGACGCGGCCTGGAATCTGCACGAGCTGACCCAGGGGGTCGACCTGTCGTTCTTCGTGCTGTTTTCCTCCGCGTCCGGTCTGCTCGGCGGGGCCGGGCAGGGCAACTACGCGGCCGCCAACGTCTTCCTGGACGCTCTGGCCGGTCACCGGCGGGAGCGCGGGCTGCCCGCGGTGTCCCTGGCCTGGGGCATGTGGGAGGCGGCCAGCGGGATGACCGGGCATCTGGGCGGCGCGGACCGGGCCAGGATCACGCGGGGCGGGCTCGTCCCGATGTCGGTGCCCGAGGGCATGGCGTTGTTCGACGCCGCCCTGGCCGACGGCCGGCCGCTGCTCGTACCGGCGCCCCTGGACGGTCCCGGGCTGCGGTCGCTGGCCGAGGCCGGGCCCGGGACCGGCGGGGTGCCGGCCGTGCTGCGGTCGCTGGTGCGGGCGCCTGCTGTGCGCCGGGCGGCGAGCGCGGTGCGGACGACGGCCGCATCGGCGGCGGACCGGCTGGCCGCGCTGAGCGGGCCCGAGCGGACACAGGCGCTGCTCGCGCTGGTACGGGAGCAGGTGGCGGCTGTGCTCGGTCATCTGACGGCCGACGAGATCACCGCCGACCGGGCGTTCAAGGAGATCGGGTTCGACTCGCTGACGGCGGTCGAACTGCGCAACCGGATCTCGGCGGCGACCGGGCTGCGGCTGCCGACCACCACGGTGTTCGACTTCCCGACGCCCACCGCCCTGGCCGAGCGGCTGGCCGTGCTCCTGGCCCCGGACGAGCGGACGGGCGCCGAGGAGCTGGAACGGCTGCTGGAGTCCGTCACAGTCGGCGGCGAGGGCTTCGACGCGCTGCGGGAACGGCTGCGGGCCGCGCTCTGGCTCTGGGACGAGCAGGCGTCGAAGCCGGAGGCCGGCGAGGCACCGGACGACGATCTGGAGACGGCCACCGACGAGGAGCTGTTCCGCGCGCTCGACGAGGAGCTGGGCGCGTCCTGACCGGTCATTTCCGCGTACGAGAGGGCAAGGGCGATGAGTAACGAGGACAGGCTCCGCGACTATCTGAAGCGGACCACGGCCGACCTCCGGCAGGCCCGGCGCAGGATCAAGGAGCTGGAGGACAAGGAGCACGAGCCGATCGCGATCGTGTCGATGGGGTGCCGTTTCCCGGGCGGTGTCGATTCACCGGAGGCGCTGTGGCGGCTGGTGACGGAGGAGACGGACGCGGTGTCCGGCCTGCCGGAGGACCGGGGCTGGGATCTGGAGGGGCTGTACGACCCCGATCCGGACCGGCCTGGAACCGCGTACACGCGTGAGGGCGGATTCCTGGAGGGCGCGGGCGAGTTCGACGCGCCGTTCTTCGGGATGGGCCCTCGGGAGGCCGTCGCGACCGACCCGCAGCACCGGCAGCTCCTGGAGGTGGCCTGGGAGACGCTGGAGCGTGCCGGGATCGCCCCGGACTCCCTGCGCGGGAGCCGTACGGGCGTCTTCGCGGGGGTGGTGTCGCAGGCGTACGTGCCGCCGCCGGAGCGGGTGCCCGAGGGGTTCGAGGGGCATCTGATGACGGGCAACGCGACGAGTGTCGCGTCCGGGCGGATCGCCTACCACCTGGGTCTTGAGGGCCCCGCCGTCACCCTGGACACGGCGTGCTCCTCGTCGCTGGTGGCGATGCATCTGGCGACCCAGTCGCTGCGGCGCGGCGAGAGCGATCTCGCCCTGGCCGGCGGGGTGACGGTGATGGCCACGCCGGTGCTGCTGGTCGAGTTCAGCCGGCAGCGGGGGCTCGCGCCCGACGCCCGCTGCAAGGCGTTCGACGCGGCAGCCGACGGCACCGGCTTCGCCGAGGGCGTGGGCCTGGTGCTGCTGGAGCGGCTCTCCGACGCGCGCCGCAACGGCCGCCGCGTCCTCGCCGTGCTGCGGGGCTCGGCGGTCAACCAGGACGGGGCGAGCAACGGCCTCACCGCGCCCAACGGCCCCACCCAGGTCCGGGTCATCCAGCAGGCCCTGGCCTCGGCCCGGCTGGCCCCGCAGCAGGTGGACGCGGTGGAGGCGCACGGCACCGGCACCCGGCTCGGCGACCCGATCGAGGCGCAGGCCCTGCTGGCGGCGTACGGGCAGGGGCGCCCCGAGGGCGAGCCGCTGCTCCTGGGCTCGCTCAAGTCGAACATCGGCCACACCCAGGCGGCGGCCGGGGTGGCCGGGGTCATCAAGATGGTGCAGGCGATGCGGTACGGGGTGCTGCCGCGCACCCTGCACGTGACGGAGCCGACCCCGCACGTCGACTGGGCGTCAGGTGCCGTGGAACTGCTCACCGAGTCCGTGGCCTGGCCCGACCGGGGCCGGCCGCGCCGGGCGGGCGTCTCCTCCTTCGGCATCAGCGGCACCAACGCGCACGTCGTCCTGGAACAGGCGGAAGAGGCGGCGAGCGACGCCGGTCCGGAGGCGCTGCTGCCTGAGCCGCCCGCACCCTGGACGCTGTCGGCCCGTACGGAGTCCGCGCTGCGGGCCCAGGCCGGCCGGCTGCACGCGCGCCTCGTCGCGGACCCCGCGCTGTCGGGCCACGACGTGGGCCGGACGCTGGCCCTGGGCCGTTCGGCGTTCCGGCACCGCGCGGTGGTCCTGCCGGGCGACCGTGCGGCGCAGTTGGCCGCGCTCGCCGCACTGGCGTCGGGCGGCAGACCGGCGGGGGTGGTGCGCGGTGAAGCGGCCGGACCGCCTTCCACCGCCTACCTGTTCACCGGGCAGGGCAGCCAGCGTCCGCGCATGGGCGCCGAGTTGTACGAGGGACGGCCCGTGTTCGCCAAGGCCCTGGACGAGGTGTGCGAGGCGTTCGAGCCGCTGCTGCCGCGTCCGCTGAAGAGCCTGATGTTCGCGGACGAGGGCACTGCGGAGGCGGCGCTGCTGGAACGCACGGAGTACGCGCAGCCGGCGCTGTTCGCCGTGGAGACCGCCCTGTTCCGGCTCCTGGAGCAGTCGCTTCCGGCGCCGGGGCAGGTCGCCGGGCACTCGATCGGAGGGCTGGCCGCCGTGCACGCCGCGGGGGTGCTGTCGCTGGAGGACGCCGCCGCCCTCGTAGCCGCGCGCGGACGGCTGATGCAGCGGATGCCGGACGGGGGCGCGATGGTGGCGTGCGAGGCATCCGAGGACGAGGTGCGCGAGGCGCTGGCCGGGTACGCGCGCCGCGTCGCGGTGGCGGCGGTCAACGGACCGCGTTCGACGGTGGTTTCGGGCGACGCGGACGCGGTGGCGGAGATCGCCGAGGCGTTCCGGGCGCGGGGGCGCAGGACGCGCGCGCTGCGGGTGAGCCACGCGTTCCACTCACCCCATATGGACGGGGCGCTCGACGAGGTGCGCGCGGTGGCGGCGGGTCTGCGGTTCCGCGAGCCGCTGATCCCGGTCGTCTCCGATCTCACCGGGCGCCGTGCGGGCCTCGACGAGCTGCGGGAGCCGGACTACTGGGCGCGTCAGCTGCGTTCGCCGGTGCGGTTCGGCGACGCGGTGGCCGCGCTCGCCGAAGCGGGTGCGCAGGCGTTCGTGGAGGTGGGGCCCGACGCCGTGCTCACTCCGCTGGTGGCGGCGTGCCTGCCGGGGTCCACGCCGTTGGCGGTGCCCTCGCAGGTGCGGGGGCGGGCCGGTGAGGAGACGTTCGCGGGGGCGCTCTCGGCGCTGCACGCGGCGGGGGCCGGGGTGCGGTGGGAAAGCTGGTACGCGGAGACCTCCGCGCCTCCGGCGGAGCTGCCGACGTATCCGTTCGAGCACACGCCCCACTGGTGGCCGGTCCCGGTGGGCCGGACGCCCGAGGCGCGGCCCGCGCCGGAGGCCGGACCGGTGCCGGTGGCGGAGGCGGGCGGTTCGCTGCTGGATCTCGTACGGCTGCACGCGGCGGATGTGCTCGGTCACGCGTCACCGGAGTCGATCGCAGCCGAGGACAACTTCGTGGACATCGGGTTCTCGTCGTTCACCGCGCTGGAGGTCCGCAACCGGCTCTGCGAGGCGACCGGTCTGGTGCTGCCGCCGGTGCTGCTCTTCGACCACCCGACGCCGTCGGCGGTGGCCGGATTCATCCGGGCCGAGCTGGCCGCCGCGTAGCGGAGGGTGCGAAGCGAGGAGCCGGGGCCCTGCGGACAGGGCCCCGGCTCCTCGTACGGGTGAGGTGTACGGGTGGATCACCAGGTGACGGGGAGGCGGAACACCCCCTGGACGGAGCCGCCCGGCTTGACGCCCAGGGCTTCGAGGGGTTCGGTCAGCCGCAACGTCGGGATGCGGACGGCGAGTTCATGGAGGGCGATTTCCAGTTCGGCGCGGGCGAGGTTCTGGCCGATGCACTGGTGGACGCCGTAGCCGAAGGCGAGGTGGTGGCGGGTGCCGCGGCGGACGTCGAGGGTGTCGGGGTCGGTGAAGACCTGCGGGGAGCGGTTGGCCGCCGCGTTCGGGAGGTAGACGCCGTCGCCCTCCTTCACCACGACCCCGCCGATCTCGATGTCGGCCGCCGCCACCCGCTGGAGCTCGTCGGCGACCGAGAGGAAGCGCAGCAGCTCCTCGACCGCCCCGGAGGCCACGTCCGGGTCGTCGCGCACCTCAGCGAGCTGGTCGGGGTGTTCGAGCAGGGTGAGCACGCTCAGGCCGATCATGTTGGCGGTCGTCTCGTGGCCGGCGACCAGCAGGAACATCGCGATGGAAGCCAGTTCGAGGCGCCCCAGCTCACCGGTGGCCAGCCGGTCGGCGATCAGCTCGTCGAGCAGCCCCTCCCCCGGGTTCGCCTCCTTGGCCGTGATGAGTTCGTCGAAGTAGGCGACCAAGGCGGCGCTGGCGTCGGACGCCTCCTGCGCCGTGCTCGTCGCCTGCACCATCCGGCTCGTCTGCTGCTCGAAGAAGTCGTGGTCGGAGTACGGCACGCCGAGGAGTTCGCAGATCACGGTGGACGGGACCGGCAGCGCGAACGCCGGCACCAGGTCCGCGGTGGTCCTTCCGCCGGCGAGCAGGGCGTCGATCTTCTCGCCGACGATGCGGCGGATCGCGGGGCGCAGCGAGTTGACGCGCTTCACGGTGAAGCTGGGGATCAGCATGCGCCGCTGGATGTCGTGCTCCGGCGGGTCCATCCCCACCAGGGCGGTCAGTTTGGCGGCCGCCATGCGCGGGACGAGCACCGGGAAGTCGGGGCGGGTGCGGTCGGAGGAGAGCCGGGGGTCCACGAGCAGCCGGCGAGTTTCCTCGTAGCCGGTGACGACCCAGGCCACGCGGCCGTCGTACAGGCGGACCCGGGCGAGCGGCCCCTCCTTGCGCAGCTCCGCGTACCCGGCGGGCGGGTGGTAGGGGCAGCCGCGCGTCATGGGGAACTGCGGCAGCCCCACGGTCTCGGTGGTCACGGTGTCGATGCTCATGCGGCCCCCAGGCGCTCGGTCCACAGCCGGCTCTCCGGTGTGAACCGGCATTGTCGGGAGGGCCGGTTAAGAGGTTCTAAAGCCGTCCGGGCGCGACCTCGTCCTCCTCGGCCCAGCAGGCGGCGAGCAGCAGGGCGATGTCGTCGCGGCGGCGGCGACCCCGTGGCCCTGGACGTCGCCGATGACGAGGGCGAGCCGGCCATGGGTCTCGATCACGTCGTACCAGTGGCCGCCGACGTCCATGCCCTGGGTGCCGGCGAGGTAGCGGCCCTGGGGGTCGATGCCGCGGACGGCGGGGAGGCGGTGCGGCAGCAGGGCGTCCTGGAGGCCGCGGGCCAGGGCGGCCTCGGTGTCGTAGCGCTGGGCCCGCTGGAGTGCCTGGGCGATGAGGCCGGCCAGGGCGGTGAGGACCGTGCGCTCCTCCGGGCTGAAGCCGCGTGGCTGGTCGAAGCCGAGGATGCAGGAGCCGACGAGCCGCCCGGAGGCGATCAGCGGCAGGAAGGCGCGGGCGCCGATGTCCGCGTCGATGGGGATGCCGGGGTAGGCGGCGGCCAGGCGCTGCATGGACTCGAAGAAGATGGGGCGCCCGGTGGTGAGGGTCTCGACGCCAGGGATGCGGGCGTCCAGGCCGACGGCGTCGAACCGGTCGAGGAAGCCCTGTGGGAAGCCGGTCTCCCACTCCAGGTAGAGGTGGCCCTCCTTGAGCAGGTAGATCGCCAGCTGCCGGCCGCCGAGAGCGGGCAGCAGTTCCTCGGTGACCACGCGGGAGACCTGGCGGGCGGTGACGGCCTCGGTGAGCGCGATGGCGAGGGCGACCGGGCGGTAGAGGGCGGCGGACCGGTCGGCCGGGGAGCCGAGCCCCAGGCCGGGTGAGACGACGGAGTCCGGGGCGTAGGCGGGCTCGTCGGTGGGGGGTGAGGACGGCGGTCAGCCCTGCGTGGCCGGGGTACAGGGAGACGGAGAGCCAGGGGGCGGATCCCGGCGGGCGAGGAAGCGGACCGGGGCGTCGGAGATCATCGCGGCCCGGTAGTGGTCCTCGTACGCGGGGTTCGCGAACCAGGGCAGCGCCTCCCAGAAGACGCGGCCGACCAGTTCGGCGCGGGACCGGCCGAGCATCTCCTCGGCCGGCGGGTTGACGTGGGTGATCCGGCCGAAGCGGTCGAGGGAGAAGATGCCGTGCGGCAGCCGGTCCGCGGCCTCCGCGACGACCGGGCCGATGCCCAGGTCCACCAGGAAGCCGGTGAGGTGCCCGCCGGGGCCGGCGTCGTCGTGCCGGCGCCCGGAGACCTCCAGCAGGTGGGAGCGGCCGTCCGGGCCGCGCAGCCGCATCCGGCGTACGACGGGGCCGTGGGAGTCCGCGGCCTGCCGGGCCAGGGCCCACAGGCCGTACACGTCCTCCGGTGCGAGCCTGGCCGCCAGGGCCCCGATGGTGCCGGGGAGGACGCCGGTGCCGGTGCCGAGGATCGCGTCGAGGTCCGCGTCGGTCTCGACGGCGCCGGTGCCGAGGTTCCAGTCGAAGCGGCCGATGCGCACCGGCGGCGAGGTCTCGGCGGGCAGCTGGACGGGCAGCGGTTCCGCGTCCCACTCCGGCCGGGTGCCAAAGTCCGCCAGGGCGGCCAGTTGCGCGCCGAGGCTCCGGGCGATGCGCTGGAGCCGTTCCCGGTCGGCGGAGGGCACCGGCTCGTCCCCGGTCGCGGCGCGCAGGACGACGAGGACGCCGACCGGCACGTGGCCGCGCAGGACCGGCACGTACAGGGAGCCGAAGGGGAACGGCAGGCCCGCCATGAGCTGCGGGAAGCGGCGCATGGCGTCCTCGGCGTCGGCGAGGTAGACGGGCTGCCGGTACGGAAGGCCTCGGCGATCGGGAACGGCCTGTTCACGTGCATCCGCCACCAGGGCCGGAACAGCGGTCCGGGGAGCCCGGCGAGGACGGCCAGGCGCAGCAGGCCGGGGGCGCTGGAGGGCAGGTAGACGCCGCCGGCCCGGCCGCCGACGGCGTCGATGGCGCTCACGACGGACTGGGCGAGCACCAGCGACAGCTCGTCCGGCGCCCGGGTGTCGTCCGGTCTCCCGGGTGGGCCGTCGTCCGAACCGTGCGGCAGCGGCCCGGCCGCTCCGTGCCAGGTCACACAGCCAGGATGCGCCCACCGGGCCGGTACCCGCACCTCGGAGCAGACCGGGCACGCGCGATCGGGGGCCCGGCACGGCGGAGCGGTGGGCGCCACGGGTGTGGCGGCCACCGCTCCCTCACGGTTCGTGCAGGCTCCTACCGGCCCTCGTCGGGCGGGCGGCGGTCGCCGAGCTGGTCGTTGATCTTCTGCTGGGCCGAGTCGACCTGGCCGCCGTACTTGCCGCCGGTCTTCTTGTCGACGAAGTCGCCCCCCTTGTCGACACCCTGCCGGGCCTGGTCCGGATGCCCCTTGATCATGCCCTTGATCTTGTCGAGCATGCTCATGACTGACCTCCTAGAGACGCTGACCGTTCCAGCATCCACGCCCTGCCCGCCCGACGCATTCCGGCGTGTGGCCCTGCGCGCCGGACACCATGCGCCCCCGGCACACGCGAAGGGGCGGGAGAAGCGCATCCGCTTCTCCCGCCCCTTCTCACGATTCCGCTCTCACGACTCGGCCCCGAGCACCGGGGCCGGTGGGATCAGTAGGCGCTGAACACGTTGTCCATGGAGCCGTACGTGGCGGCGGCGTAGTTGCACGCGGCCGTGATGTTGGCGACCGGGTCGTAGATGTCCATCGACGTCCCGGGCACGTGGTACGCGTCGAAGGTGGGCTGGATCACCTGGAGCAGGCCCTTGGAGGGCGTGCCGGCGACGGCGTTGGAATCCCAGTTGTTGATGGCGAACGGGTTGCCCGAGGACTCGCGCATGACGTTGCGGTAGATGCCGTCGTAGCTGCCGGGGATACCGTGCTCGGCCATGACGGCCAGGGATTCCTTGATCCAGCCGTCGAGGTCGTCGGTGTACGTGACGGCCGTCGGGGTCTCGGCGGGGGCGGCGGTCTTCGCGGCGAGGGGGACGACCCTGAACTCGGAGCGGTCGGCGCGGTCGGCGCTCTCGGTCCGGGCGGCGGTGTCGGCGTTGTTCTCGGCGGTCTCCGCCTTGAATGCGCTCTTCTCCGCGGCCTTCGGTGCGACGGCCTCGGACTTGGCGCCGATGGTGAGCTTCAGACCCGGGTGAATGACGTTGGGGTTGCTGCCGACAACGCTGCGGTTGTCCTTGTACAGACGCTCCCAGCCACCACTGAGGGAATGCCCCTGGGCGATCTTGTAAAGCGAATCGCCGGCGACCACGGAATACGTGGTGGAGGCGGCGCCGCGCACGGCGGCTCCCTTGCCTGCGACGGAAGTCGAGGCTGCGGCCTTTTCGGCGACGACGGCCTTGACGGGGGCGGCGGAGGCCGATCCGGCAGTGATCAGGGGGAGCGCGAGAACGGCTCCACCCGCGCTCGCGGCGATGAAACCGCGGGTCAGGGACGCGGACTTGACACGATGGTGCTTACCCATGATGGGCATGGCGCATTTCCTCTCCGTCGCCTGCGAGGTGAGCTGTCGGGTTCGGACTGGAGATGTCCGGCCGCACATGGCGACTTCACCCCTAGCCGCTCCGGATTCCGGACCGGCGGCAAACCTGGGTCCCCCGCTCCTGCCGTACGTGAGTGGTCGGGTTCCCGGACGGCGGCAGGATTCGGCGTTCCATCCGGATTGATGACGGGACCGTAAGCGAGAAACGACGGCCGGAACAAGCCCGGAATTGCTGATCACAATTGTTTTGCAAGATCAATCAAAGAAAACCCTCATGATCGACTGCGCCGGGGGAAGTCAAATTACTTGGCACGTCTGGGAAACGAGGGATCGGAATGCGCGTCAGAAACGGCAAACGTGAGACTGCCCACTGCGACCGAAACGCTAGCATTTGTCCGTTTCGCCAGCTTCGAGGGGCGCCAAACGGGCCCAGATCTCACCATGTCGGCCTTTTGTCCACATTCGGACAATCGGGACAGCGCGCGGCGCGAAGCCGGCGCGGTCGGCCACCTTCCGGGTTCGCCCCCTTGCGTGATCGACATATGGTTAGCCTAACCTAAGTGCAACCGAGTGGATCGCGGTGGCGACTGGGCACCCCCTGCCCTGAAACGCCGTCAATCGCTCGGTGCCACCGCCCTGTCCGCCGCACCGGAACGTCTCGACCCACCCACCCCTCATCGGCAACTGGAGAGACCCAGACCATGGCGCCGCATTCCACTCCTGATCCCGGCCGTCCCGTCCGCCCCGACGACCGGGAACTCACCGGCCGCCTGGCCCTCGTGACGGGAGCCGGACGCGGCATCGGCGAGGCGGTCGTACGCCTCCTCGTCGCCCGCGGCTGCCGGGTCCTGGCGACCGATGTGGACCGGGAAGGCGTGGAGGCCCTCGCCCGGGAGTACGGCGGAAGCGTCGTCGCGCGGACGCTGGACGTGAGGGACGCGGCGGCCGTCGAAGCCCTCGTGGTCGAGGCCGAGGAGACGCTCGGCCCCCTCGGCATCGCGGTCAACGTCGCCGGGATACTGCGGTGTTCGCCCGTCGCCGAGCTGACCGACGAGGACTGGGCGGCCACGTTCGCCGTCAACACCGACGGGGTGTTCCACGTCTCGCGCGCCGTCTCCCGCAGGATGGCCGGGCGCGGTGCGGGCAGCATCGTCACCGTCGCGTCCAACGCCGCCGGCATCCCCCGTACGACGATGGCGGCGTACGCCGCGTCCAAGGCGGCCGCCGTCATGTTCACCAAGTGCCTCGGCCTGGAGCTGGCGCCCCTGGGCGTCCGGTGCAACACGGTCTCGCCGGGGTCCACCCTCACCGACATGCAGCGCGGGATGTGGCCGGCCGGTGAGGCGCGGGACGACGGACCCGCCGCGCAGCGCGTCATAGCCGGGGACCTGGCGAGCTACCGCACGGGCATACCCCTGGGCAGGATCGCCGAGCCGTCCGACATCGCCGAGGCCGTCGCCTTCCTGGTGTCCGACCGGGCCCGCCACATCACCCTGCACGACCTGTACGTCGACGGCGGCGCCACCCTGCGCGCCTGACCCGGTCCGCACGGCGCCCCCGACGCGGCTCACAGCCCTCCCCCACTGGAGACAACCACGATGTCCACCTCACTGCGCGAACCCCCCGGCCCGTCGCCCGAGGCCAAGGCCGCCGAGACCGGCGCCGAGTTCCGTACGTTCCTCAACGCCGTGGGAGCAGCCCTGTGAGCACCGCCCCGTACGAAGACGCCCCGACCTGGCCCGCCGAGTTCGCCGCCCGCTACCGGGCCGCCGGGCACTGGCGCGGCGAGACGTTCACGAGCATGCTGCGCGAACGGGCCGAGGCCCACGGCGACCGGGTCGCGATCGTCGACCCGGCCCCCGAGCGCCGCGCCTGGACGTACCGCGAACTCGACGAGCGCGCGGCCCGGCTGGCGGCCGGATTCCGGGCGCGCGGGATCGCCAAGGGCGACCGGGTCGTCGTCCAGCTGCCCAACATCGCCGAGTTCGCCGAGGTCGTGTTCGCCCTCTTCCGCATCGGCGCGCTGCCCGTCTACGCGCTGCCCGCCCACCGGGAGACGGAGATCGGCTACTTCTGCTCCTTCGCGGAGGCCGTCGCCTATGTGATCCCGGACCGGCACGCCGGATTCGACCACCGGGAGCTGGCCGGCGCCGTCAAGGAGCGGACGCCCACCCTGAAGCACGTGTTCGTCGTGGGCGACCCGGGCGGGCACACCGCCCTGTCCGACGTGCCGTGCGAGGAGACGGGCGAGCCCGACGACGGGCCCGAGCCGCACGATCTGGCCTTCCTCCAGCTGTCCGGCGGCACCACCGGGGTGCCCAAGCTCATCCCCCGCACGCACGACGACTACATCTACTCGCTGCGCGGCTCCAACGAGATCTGCGGCGTCGACGCGGACACCCGTTTCCTGGTGGTCCTGCCCGCGGCGCACAACTTCCCGATGAGCTCGCCCGGCTGGCTCGGCACGCTGTACGCGGGCGGCACGGTCGTCCTGTGCCCGCGTCCGGACCCCGCCACGGCCTTCCCGGTCATCGAGCGGGAGCGCGTCACCATGACCGGCATGGTGCCGCCGCTCGCCCTGGTGTGGACCGACGCGGCCGCCGCGGCGGAGCAGGACCTGTCGAGCCTGGAGCTGGTCCTGGTCGGCGGCGCCAAGTACAGCGAGACCGCGGCCCGGCGGCTGGAGCCCGCGCTCGGCTGCCGGCTGATGCAGGTCTTCGGCATGGCCGAGGGTCTGGTCAACTACACCCGGCTCGACGACGACCAGGAGACCGTGGTCACCACCCAGGGCCGGCCGATCTCCGAGGACGACGAGATCCGCATCGTGGACGATGCCGGACTCGACGTTCCGGAAGGGCACTTCGGGCATCTGCTGACCCGTGGCCCGTACACGATCCGCGGTTACTGGCGCGCCCCCGAACACAACGGAACGGCGTTCACCGAGGACGGCTTCTACCGTACGGGCGACATCGTGCGCCGTACCCCGAGCGGCCACCTCGTCGTCGAGGGCCGGGCGAAGGACCAGATCAACCGGGGCGGCGAGAAGGTCGCGCCGGAGGAGATCGAGAACATCATCCTCGCCCACCCGTCCGTGCACGACGTCTCGGTGGTCGGTGTGGCCGACCCGTATCTCGGTGAACGCACTCTGGCATACGTGATTCTGCGCGAGGGCGCCGAACCGCTCGGGGCGCTCGCCGTGAAGCGGCATGTGCGCGAGCGCGGAATCGCCGCGTACAAGGTGCCCGATCTCGTCGAGTTCGTCGACGTCTTCCCGCAGACGGGGATCGGCAAGGTCAGCAAGAAGGGCCTGCGCACCGAATCCGCCACGGCGGCCCCCGCCGCCCCGTCGGCCCCCGTCGAACAGCACTGAATCCACCCCGAGCGGCACGAAAGGCTCCCCATGGCACTCCCCGCCATCGCCCCCTACCCCCTGCCCGGCGCGGACGAGCTCCCGGCGAACCGGGTCGGCTGGACCGTCGACCCGGCGCGCGCCGTGCTGCTCGTCCACGACCTGCAGAACCACTTCCTGCGCGCGTACCGCCCCGGGGAGGAGCCGCTGACCGGCATGCTCGCGAACACCGCCCGCGTCATCGGGGCGGCCCGCCGCGCCGGAATCCCGGTGGTGCACTCGGCTCAGCGCGGTGGCCAGAGCGCCGAGGAGCGCGGCCTCCAGCTCGACTTCTGGGGGCCGGGGGTGGCGGACGACCCGGAGGCCCTGGCGGCGCCGGAGGCGGTGGCGCCCGCCCCGGATGACACGGTCCTCACCAAGTGGAAGTACAGCGCGTTCGTCCGCACCGAGCTGGAATCCCTCATCCGCGACGACGGCCGCGACCAGTTGGTGATCACCGGCGTGTACGCGCACATCGGCGTGCTGATGAGCGCCGCCGACGCGTGGATGCGCGACATCCGGGCGTTCGTGGTGGCCGACGCCGTCGCGGACTTCTCGCGGGAGGAGCACGACATGGCCCTGCGCTGGGCGGCGGGCCGCTGCGCGGTCGTGACGACGACGGACGCGCTGCTGAAGGAGATCTGAGCCCGGGGCGCTCACGCCCGGAGGCGGCCTGCGGGCCGCCCTCCCCGAGATCGCCCGGGTCCTCGGCATCGACCCGGCCCGCCAGGAGACCGAGCCGGACCTCACGCCCATGCCGCTCACTCCGGGCCGGGCCGTCGGCTTCGGGTTCTTCATCGCGCACGACTTCACGGCCGTCGTCGAGGCCGAGCTCGACCGGGAGGCGCTGCGGACGTCCCCGGTGCGCATCGCGCCCGCCGGCGGGGCCACCACGGCACCGGACGTCTTCGTCGGGCAGTGCGCGCGCCGGCTGGCGGGGCGGGCGCTCGTCGCGTTCCCCGGCGGGCACAACGGCAGCACCACCCACCCCCCCGGGCGTACGCCGCGCGGCTGCGCGGCGTACGCGCGTGGACAGGCGCTCCCGAGTGCGCCGGGCAAAGAGAAATCCCCGGTCCGTAATTGCGGACCGGGGATTTCGCCAGGTATATTGAGCGGTTCTGTGCGCCCACAGAAAAGGCCCCTCAAAGGGGGCCGACAAGAATCACCTTAGCCGCCAGGGAGCGATTTTGTCAACTCGGGAAAGCGCCGAATTGCAGAAGGAGCAGGAATTCATCGACCGGCTCTACGACCGCGTCGACGTGCTGCGCGGTGATGCCGCTCGGCACGTCCGGGACGCCCTGACGCCGGTCGGCACCGGCCAGCAGGCGCGGCTCGAACGCGATGTGCTGGTCGCCGAGCGCTCGGGTCTGCTCGCCGCCCTGAACGCGGTCGACGGCTCGCTGTGTTTCGGCCGCATCGATCTCTCGGACGGCGCCGCGCACCATATCGGCCGTATCGGAATCCGCGAGGACGACGCCGAGCACACGCCTTTGCTGATCGACTGGCGCGCCCCGGTCGCCCGCCCCTTCTATCTCGCCACCAACCACACCCCGATGGGTCTGCGCAGGCGCCGCCACATCACCACCGAGGGCCGGGCGGTCACCGAGCTGCACGACGAGATCCTCGACATCGAGGACCGGGAGCGCACCGGCTTCGAGGACCCGAGCGGGGACTCCGTCCTGCTCGCCGCCGTGAACTCCGCGCGCACCGGGCGCATGGCCGACATCGTGCGGACCATCCAGGCGGAGCAGGACCGCATCATCCGCGCGCCGCACCGCGGTGTCCTCGTCGTCGAGGGCGGCCCCGGCACCGGAAAGACGGCGGTCGCCCTGCACCGGGCGGCGTTCCTGCTGTACGAGCAGCGGGAGCTGCTGGCCAAGCGGGCGGTCCTGATCGTGGGCCCGAACCCGGCCTTCCTCAGCTACATCGGCGAGGTGCTGCCGGCGCTCGGCGAGACCGGTGTCCTGCTCGCCACGCAGGCCGAGCTCTTCCCCGGCGTCCACGCGCGCTCCACGGACACGCCCCGGGCCGCCGCGGTGAAGGGCGGCGCGGCCATGGCCGAGGCCCTGGAGCTCGCCGTGCGCGACCGGCAGCTGCTGCCCGAGCCCGGCGCCCCGCTGATCGTCCCGCACGACGACGGCGACCTGATCCTGGACTGGGAGATCGCCTACGAGGCCCGGCAGGCGGCCCGCGACACCCGGCTCCCCCACAACCTGGCCCGGCCGCACTTCGCGTTCCGGATCATCGACGCCCTGACCGCGCAGCTCACCGAGCGGATCGGCGCCGACCCGTACGGCGGTCCCAATTTCCTGGGCCCGGACGACATCGCCCAGCTCGGCAAGGCCGTCGCCGTCAGCAAGGAGGTCCACGCGGCCATCGACGAGCTGTGGCCGCACCTCACACCGGAGGGCTTCCTCGCGGACTACCTGGCCGAGCCGGTCCATCTGCCGGAGGCGGACGCGGAGGCCGTCCGGCGGGCGCCCGGCGAGGACGCGTGGACGCCGGCCGACGTCCCGCTGCTGGACGAGGCGGCCGAACTGCTCGGTGCGGACGACAGCGCCGAGCGGGCCGCCGCCGAGGCGGAGCGCCAGGAGCGGATCGCGTACGCGCAGGGCGTGCTCGAGCTGTCCAGGGGCTCGGAGTCCTTCGAGTTCGAGGACGAGGAGTCGGAGCTGCTCGCCGCGCACGACATCATCGACGCGGAGCGGATGGCGGAACGGCAGGAGGAGGCCGATCACCGCAGCGCGGCCGAGCGGGCCGCCGCCGACCGGACGTGGGCGTTCGGGCACATCATCGTGGACGAGGCGCAGGAGCTGTCGCCGATGGCGTGGCGGCTGCTGATGCGCCGGTCGCCGACCCGGTCGATGACCCTGGTGGGCGACCCGGCCCAGACCTCGGAGGAGGCCGGGGTCGGGTCGTGGCAGGAGATCCTGGAGCCGTACGTGGGCGACCGGTACGAGCATGTGCGGCTCGGGGTCAACTACCGTACGCCCGCCGAGGTGATGGAGGTCGCGGCGAAGGTCCTGCGGGCCGAGGACCCGTCGTTCGAGCCGCCGGGCTCGGTGCGCTCCACGGGCGAGGTGCCGTGGGTCCGGGACGCCGGGGCCGATCTGGCGGGCGCGGTGGCGCGGGCGGTCGCCGAGCTGACGCCCGCCGAGGGGCGCCTCGCGGTGATCGCGCCGCGCGAGCTGCACGAGGAGATCGCCGCCCCGCTGGACGGCGTCACGCCCGGTGTCGAGCCGGATCTGACCCGCACGGTGGTGCTGCTCGGCCCCCGGCAGGCCAAGGGCCTCGAGTTCGACCACGTGCTGGTCGTGGAGCCCGGCCGGTTCGGGACCAGCGACCTGTACGTGGCGCTGACCCGCGCCACGCAGCGGCTGGGCATCGTGCACCGGGAGGCGCTTCCGGCGTCCCTGCGCTGACGGGTGCCTCGGGTCGACCCGGGGCACGGTCCGGGCTGTTGCACGGAAGCAGCCCGGCCGGACGGACGGATTCCGGGAGCCTTGACACCTCGGACCGGGTTGACACCCCGGACCGGGAAGGAAACCGCCTGGCAAAACCCGCACAGCGGTACGGGCCGGCCCCCACGTGGGGGCCGGCCCGTACGGCGTTCTCAGACCAGGTCGAACCGGTCCAGGTTCATGACCTTGTCCCAGGCGGCGACGAAGTCGCGGACGAACTTCTCCTTGGCGTCGTCGCTCGCGTAGACCTCGGCGACGGCGCGCAGTTCGGAGTTCGAGCCGAAGACCAGGTCGGCACGGGTGCCGGTCCAGCGGACCTCACCGGTGACGGCGTCGCGGCCCTCGAAGGCGCTCTGGTCGTCGGCCGTGGACTTCCACGTCGTGCCCATGTCGAGCAGGTTGACGAAGAAGTCGTTGGTCAGCGTGCCCGGCGCGTCGGTGAACACCCCGTGCGAGGTCTGCTGGTGGTTGGCGCCCAGGACGCGCAGCCCGCCGACGAGGACCGTCATCTCCGGCGCGCTCAGGTTGAGCAGGTTCGCCCGGTCGAGCAGCAGGTACTCGGCGGGCAGCCGGTTGCCCTTGCCAAGGTAGTTGCGGAAGCCGTCCGCGACCGGCTCCAGCTCGACGAAGGACTCCACGTCGGTCTGCTCCTGCGAGGCGTCGACCCGGCCCGGGGCGAACGGGACCTCGATGTCCGTGCCGGCGTCCTTGGCCGCCTTCTCGACGCCGGCGGCGCCCGCGAGGACGATCAGGTCGGCGAGGGAGACCTGCTTGCCGCCCTGCTGCGCGGCGTTGAAGGACTCCTGGACGGACTGGAGGGTACGCAGGACGCCCGCGAGGCGGTCCGGGTCGTTGACCTCCCAGCCGTTCTGCGGTTCGAGGCGGATGCGCGCGCCGTTGGCACCGCCGCGCTTGTCGCTGCCCCGGAAGGACGAGGCGGAGGCCCAGGCGGTGGAGACCAGCTCGGACACGGACAGGCCGGAGGCGAGGACCTTCTCCTTGAGCGCCGCGATGTCGGCGGCGTCGATCAGCTCGTGGGTGCGCTCGGGCAGCGGGTCCTGCCAGAGCAGGGTCTCCCGCGGGACCTCGGGGCCGAGGTAGCGGACGACCGGGCCCATGTCGCGGTGGGTCAGCTTGTACCAGGCGCGGGCGAAGGCGTCGGCGAACTCCTGCGGGTTCTCGTGGAAGCGCCGCGAGATCTGCTCGTACGCCGGGTCGAAGCGCAGCGACAGGTCGGTGGTGAGCATGGTCGGGGCGTGGCTCTTCGACGGGTCGTGCGCGTCGGGCACGGTGCCCGCGCCGGCCCCGTCCTTCGGCCGCCACTGGTGGGCGCCTGCGGGGCTCTCGAACAGCTCCCACTCGTAGCCGAAGAGGATGTTGAAGAAGCTGTTGTCCCAGGTGGTGGGGGTGTCCGTCCAGATGCCTTCGAGGCCGCTGGTGATGGTGTCGCCGCCCTTGCCGGTGCCGTACGAGCTCTCCCAGCCGAGGCCCTGGCGCTCCATCGGGGCCGCCTCGGGGTCGGGGCCGACGTGGTCGGCGGGGCCGGCGCCGTGCGTCTTGCCGAAGGTGTGGCCGCCGGCGATCAGGGCGACGGTCTCCTCGTCGTTCATCGCCATGCGGCGGAATGTCTCACGGATGTCGCGGGCCGCGGCGATCGGGTCCGGGTTGCCGTTGGGGCCCTCCGGGTTGACGTAGATGAGGCCCATCTGCACCGCGCCGAGAGGGTTCTCCAGCTCGCGGTCGCCGGTGTAGCGCTCGTCGCCGAGCCAGGTGGTCTCGGGGCCCCAGTACACGTCCTCGTCGGGCTCCCAGGCGTCCACGCGGCCGCCGCCGAAGCCGAAGGTCTTGAAGCCCATCGTCTCCAGCGCGACGTTCCCGGTGAGGACGAGGAGGTCGGCCCAGGAGATGTTCTTGCCGTACTTCTTCTTGACCGGCCACAGCAGGCGCCGCGCCTTGTCGAGGCTCGCGTTGTCCGGCCAGCTGTTGAGCGGGGCGAAGCGCTGCTGGCCGGAGCCGGCGCCACCGCGTCCGTCGCTGATGCGGTAGGTGCCGGCACTGTGCCAGGCCATCCGGATCATGAAGGGGCCGTAGTTGCCGAAGTCGGCGGGCCACCAGTCCTGCGAGGTCGTCAGCACCTCGGCGATGTCCCGCTTGACGGCGGGCAGGTCCAGGGCGTTGAAGGCCTCGGCGTAGTCGAAGTCCTCGCCGAGCGGGTTGGCCACGGCGGGGTTCTTGGCGAGAATCCGCACGTTGAGCCGCTCCGGCCACCACTGGCGGTTCCCGCCGCCCTGGGTGGGGTGCGGCGCGCGACCGTGCGCGACGGGGCAGCCGCCGGCCTCCTCCGACTTGGGGTCGGTGACGATCGCGTCGTGGTTCTCAGTCATGGAATTCCTTCCGGACGGGGCGGATCTCGGTGCTCTGAGAATGTGGCGGGTGAAACGGCCTGACCGGTTTCGCCCCCGGGGGCGTCCTGCCCTGGCTTCAGCCGGAACCGATCCTACGATGGACCTAGTCCAAGTCAATACGAACACGCGATGGAATGGATCAACGTCCGCCGTACCTTGCCCACCGGCTGCACCCCGCCTCGTACGAGCAGGCCGTGCAGGCGACCGACGTGCCGGCGCACACGAGCCGGAGCGCGGAGAAGTGCGACGGGAAGTGGCTGGTACGGGACCTGCCCACGCGCAGGGGACCGGCCTGCGCCGGGGACCCGTGCCCGGCCCACTCGTCGCGACTGGAGGACCGCTGGTTCCCCCGGGCCGGGAAGACGGGCTGGGGACCGGTCGCCCGCACGAAGGCCGGCGGCTGCCGGAACGTCCACAGCGTCGAGCCCGCGTTCCCGGAGGCACTGTGCGCGACGCCGGAACCGCTGTCGCGGCGTCAAGGGTGTCCCGTCATCCCCGGCGGGACAGCCCTTGGCCGTCGCTCCGGCGGTGGACGCCGACCACGTAGCCGCCGCCGTCGTACGGAGCGGCGTCCCAGGTGGCGAAGCGGTCGACGGGGACGAGCCCCGCGGCGGCGCAGTGGTCGTCGTACTCGGCGAGCGTGAGGCCGGGCGGTACGGGGAGATGGGCCTCGTCCAGGCCGAAGCCGGCGACCAGCAGACCGCCCGGGCGCAGGGCTCCCGCGAGGCGCCCGACGACGGTGGCCTCGGTGCCCGGGGCGAGCAGCGCCATGACGTTGCCCGCGGCGACGACGAGGTCGAAGCCGGGCTCGATACCGAGCGCGGCCGGGTCGAAAGCGGCCAGGTCGGCCCGGAACCAGGGCAGTGCGGGCGCCTGCTTCCGCGCCACGGCAAGCATCGAGGCGTCGACGTCCACCCCGGTGCAGTCGTACCCGAGCTCCGCGAGCCGGATCGCGACCCGGCCGGTGCCGCAGCCGGCGTCGAGCACGCGGGCTCCGGCGGGCACCAGGGCGGCGCAGAACCGCGCCTCGCCGTGCACGTCCTCGCCGCCGCGGGCGAGGGCCGCGAAGCGGGCGGCGTAGTCCTCCCCGGACGTCTCTCCGGTCAGCTCGGTCCAGCGGTTCATGCGGCCCACTGTAGACGGGGCGGGGCCTCCACCCCTGCGGTGGTTCACTTTCCCGTACCCCCGGTCCGGGTGCGGGCAGGATCGATCGCCGCGCCCCGTACGCCCAGGATGAGGTCATGACTCAGACAGCGACACGCATCGGAACCGGAACCGCCGTCCGGGCACAGGACCTGCACCGCGCGTACGGGCACGGCAACGCCGCCGTCCGGGCGCTGCGCGGCGTATCGGTGGACCTCTCCCCCGGTACGTTCACGGCGGTCATGGGGCCCGCGGGCTCCGGCAGGACCACCTTGCTGCACTGCCTCGCGGGACTGGACCGGCCGACTCGGGGCTCGGTCCGCTGGGGCGGTACGGAGGTGACCCGGCTGCCCGTCCGGCGGCTGGCGGAGCTGCGGCGCGACCGGGTCGGGTTCGTGTCCCGGGCGTTCAACCTCATGCCGGCGATGACGGTCGGGCAGCACCTCGCGCTGCCGGGGCTGCCGGGTCCCGACCGGGTCCGGGAGGTGCTCGGCCGGGTGGGACTGGCCGGGTACGAGCGGCACCGGCCGGGACAGCTGACCGGGGACCAGCAGCAGCGGGTGGCGATCGCCCGGGCGCTGGTGGCGCGCCCCGCCGTGCTGTTCGCCGACGAGCCGGCCGGCGCCCTCGGCCCGGCCGCAGGCCGGGAGATCGCCGCCCTGCTGCGTGCGGGGGCGGACCGGGAGGGGCAGACCTGTGTGCTGGTGACCGACGACCCGGTCGCCGCCGCTTGCGCGGACCGGGTGCTGCTGCTCGCCGACGGACTGGTCGCCGACGAACTGCACCGGCCGGCCGCCGCCCGGATCGGCGAGCGCCTGGGCGTGCTGGGCGGGTGAGGCGGGCCTCCCGTGCCCGCCGGTCAGCCGGACTTCGGCGGGTGCCGCGTGTCGAAGGCGAAGAGGGTGTTCCGGTCGGCGGCCACGACCACCGCGCGCCCCACGACGGTCACGCGCGGGCTCGCGCCCTCCTCGCCGGTCAGGCCGTCGGCCCGGGGGTCCGTCGCCCACAGCGTCGTGCCGTCGGACGGCGAGAGCGCGACCACGCGGCCGGTGGCGGAGCTGAAGAACAGCGCGCCGTTCCCGGCCACGGGGCCCGACGCACCCTCCACACTGGTCTGCCGGGACCACTTCGTGCGGCCGGTGGCGGGGTCGAGCGCCGTGACGCGACCGGTCTGCCCGCTGACGTACACGGTGCCGTCCGCCATGCCGGGCGTGCCCGCGTACGTCGTGGCCAGCCGGGCGCGCGTGACCTTCCCGGAGGCCGGATCGACCTGCGCCACCATGTCGTAGCCGGTGAACCCGGTTCCCTCGATGTGCTCCCCGAGCAGGACGAGCCGCCCGCCGGTGACGCCCACCGGTACGGCGGGACCGTCGAGCGCGATGGCCCGGCCCCAGCTCCCCGTGGCCCGGTCGAGCGGGTGGAAAACCGGGTGGCGGACCGCCGAGGCGTCCAGCTCCGCGTCCGTCGCGCACATGGCCAGCAGCACGTTGCCCACCGGGACGGGAGCGCACCGCGAACCCGCGGGGAACGGCGCCGTCCAGGCGAGTTCACCGCTGTGCGCCTCCCGGGCCTCGAAGGCGGAGTCGGAGGCGTCCACGGTGACCACGGTGGAGCCGAGCACGACGGCGTCCCGGGTCCGGCCGGTGACGGCCGTCGACTGGGCGCCGGAGGGTGCGGACCACAGCTCCTTCCCACTGTCCGCGTCGATGGCGACCACCTCGTCGGAGGGGCCCTGCGGGGCGTCCTGGGCGGCGATCCGGAAACCGAGGACCGTGTCGTCGGTGGCGCCCACCATGTGCATGCCCTGGACGGGGACGCCCGGGCTCTTCACCGTCCAGGCGCGCGAGCCGTCCCGGACGCCGATCCGGGTCGCAACGACCCCGCCGCCGCCGCAGAACACCGCGTCACCGCGTGCGACGCACCGCAGCTCGTCGGGGATGTCCTCGCGCCCGCCGGGCACGGTCACGCGCCAGGGCTGGAAGCCGGCCGGCAGCGGGGCGGCGGGCGCCGCGACCGTGCGGCCCTTGCCGTCGGCCGCGTTCTCGCCGAAGCCGCCCGACCGCAGTACCGCGACTCCCCCGCCGATCGCCGCCACGGCGACCGCGGCCGCGAGCACGGGCCGCCACCGCCCGCGCAGCGTGCGCCCGACGGGGGAGCCGGTCCCCTCCGGGGCGGGGACGGGCGCGCTGGGCGCGGGGGTGGCCAGGTGGTGCTGGGTGAGCACATCGCGGGTGCGGCCCGCCGTGCACCCGTCCGCCTCGGGCCCGCCGAGGTCGGCGGGCAGGTCCCGCAGCAGTTCCAGGAGTTCGTCCGTCGAGGGGCGGTCCTCGGGTTCCTTGGCCAGGCACGGTTCGACGACCGTACGCAGCGCCGCCGGTACGGCGTCCAGCGACGGCTCCTCGTGCACCACCTGGTAGGCCGTGAGGTAGGGGCTGTCCGCGTCGAAGGGGCCGTGGCCCGTCGCCGCGTAGACCAGCAGTGTCCCCAGGGAGAAGACGTCGGAGCGCGGCCCGACACCGCGCGGCGCCTGCAGTTGCTCCGGTGACATGAAGGGCGGGGTCCCGATGACGCGTCCGGTCATCGTCAGTGTCTGCTGGTCGGCGGCGCGCGAGATGCCGAAGTCGATGACGCGCGGCCCCTCGTCCGAGAGCACGACGTTCGACGGCTTCAGGTCGCGGTGGACGACCCCCACCCGGTGGATGTCGCGCAGCGCCTCGGCGAGCCCGATGGCCAGGCTCCGCAGTCCGGCTCCGCTCAGCGGGCCCTCGTCGGCGATGCGTTGCGCGAGCGTGGGGCCCCCGATGTAGGCCGTCGCCATCCACGGCTGTTCGGCCTCGGGCGCGGCGTCCACCACGGCGGCGGTGAACGCCCCGCTCACCCGCCGCGCCGCCTCGACCTCCTGCCGGAAGCGGGTGCGGAATTCGCTGTCGCCGGCGAACTGCTGGTGGATCAGCTTGATCGCGACGGGCCGGCCCGAACTCGTACGGGCCAGGAAGACCGTACCCATGCCCCCCGACCCGAGCCGCGCCTCGAGCGGATAACCGCCGATCTCGGCTGGATCGCCTGCGCGCAGCGACACTCTTCCCGACCTCTCGTCCCCCGTGCACCTCTGCCGTCACGGGACCGCCCGTCTGTGCTGGACACAAACTAGTCGCAGAACGGTGGGGCGGAGCAAAGCGGGTGACGCCTGCGGGTATGTGCGTGGTACGAGCAACCACTGCCGGGTGTCCCGGGCCGGGCCCGCCACACGGCCTTCCCCGGCGCGACGCGCTCTCGCCGCGCGCAGTACGGCCGGTCCCGGGCG
Source organism: Streptomyces sp. NPDC019224 (assembly GCF_040632605.1). Lineage (NCBI taxonomy): Bacteria > Bacillati > Actinomycetota > Actinomycetes > Kitasatosporales > Streptomycetaceae > Streptomyces > Streptomyces sp. NPDC019224. The sequence continues at coordinate 26,109 of NZ_JBEYCF010000053.1, forward strand.
CCCCTCGTCGGCCGTTGCGGTCCTCGACCTGCGGATTCTCTATGATTGACGTCATGGGGAACGGGATTCGACAGGATGTGCTGGCCGAGCGGGTCTACGAGGACATCAAGGCGATGGTCATGGACCATGGCATCGCCCCCGGGGCCCGCGTCGGTATCGACGCGCTGGCCCGTCGGCTCGATGTGTCGGCCACCCCGGTACGAGAGGCGCTGGCGCGGCTCGAATCGGACGGTCTCGTGGTCAAGCGGCCGAACGCCGGCTACCGGGCGACCGATCTGCTCGACCCGGACGGTGTGCGCGATCTGTTCGAGATGCGGCTGCTGCTGGAGCCTCAGGCCGCCTCGCTCGCCGCGGAGAACGCCGACGGCGCGCATCTCCAGCGGCTCCGGGCCATCGTCGAGGAGATGCGCGGCCACCCCGAGACCGGTGAGAACTACGCGGTCTACCACCGGTTCGCCCTGCTGGACCAGGAGTTCCACGACACGCTGGCCCGTGCGGCGAACCGGCCGCTGCTCGCCGACGCGGTGAACCGTCTCCACGCCCATCTGCACCTGTTCCGCCTGACCAGTGCGCCGGGAGCGGCCGGCCCCACGATCCAGGAGCACGAGCAGATCCTGGACGCGGTGGCCCGGCGCAACCCGGAGCAGGCCGCGGAGGCGATGACGACGCACCTGCGCTCCAGCCGCGTACGGCACCGCCCGGAGGCACCGTCCCGGCAGACGCAGACGCGGGCGCGCACCTCGTGAGGTCCTGAAGGACCGCCGGCGAGGTGGCGCCCGCGCCCCCGTGGGTCACCGCCGGCGCAGCCGCAGTCCCTGCATACCTCCGTCCACCGCCAGATCGGTACCGGTGGTGGCTCCCGAGCGGGGGCTCGCCAAGTAGGCGACGGCGTGGGCGACTTCGGCGGCGCTGACCAGGCGGCCGCTCGGCTGGCGGGCGGCCAGGGCGGCGCGCTCCGCCTCCGGGTCGTCAGCGGCGGCGAGGAGCCGGCTCACCCAGGGGGTGTCCGCCGTTCCGGGGTTCACGCAGGTGACGCGGATACCCTCGTGCAGGTGGTCGGCGGCCATGGCCCGGGTCAGGGCGAGTACGGCGCCTTTGCTGGCCGAGTACAGCGCCCGCTGCGGCAGGCCGGCCGTGGCGGCGATCGAGCACATGTTGACGATCGCCGCGTGGCCCTCCCCGCCGGCGGCCGCTTCGCGCAGTGCCGGAAGGGCTGCCGCGGTCACCCGGGCGATGCCGACGACGTTGACGTCGAGCACACGGTGCCATTCCTCGGCGGTGTTGTCCTCGACGGTGCCCTGCGCCCCCATTCCGGCGTTGTTGACCAGGACGTTCACGCCCCCGAGGCGATCCGTCACCGTGTCGAGGGCCGCGCGCACGGCGTCGTCGTCCGTCACATCGCACGGCACGTGGAGAAACGGCTCGTCCGAGGCGGCCGGGTCGAGCACGGCCACCCGCGCGCCGCGCGCGTGCAGTTCCCGGGCGGTGGCCAGACCGATGCCGGACGCCCCGCCCGTCACCACCGCGACGAGGCCGGCGAACTCGGGTGCGGGTGCTGTCATCGTGACGTTCTCCTGTGTCATCGGTCTCCCTCCGCGGCCGTCGCGGCCATGGTCTGGCGCTGCCTGCCGAGCCCCTCGCCCTCCAGCTCCACGACGTCCCCCGCGGCCAGGTAGGGGAAGCGTCCGGAGAGGGCGACGCCCTCGGGGGTGCCGGTGAGAACGAGGTCACCGGCTTCCAGGGTCATGAACTGGCTGAGCCGGTACAGGATTTCGGGCACCGGGAAGATCATGTCGGCGGTGCCGGAGTCCTGCCGCGCCTCCCCGTTGACGCGGCTGCGCAGCCGCACCGCCGCCGGGTCCAGGGCGTCGCCGGTGACCAGCCACGGCCCGACCGGTGTGAACGTGGGGGCGCACTTGCCCTTGGACCACTGGCCGCCCGAGGTGTGCAGCTGCAGCTCGCGCTCGGAGACGTCGTTGACGAGGACGTATCCGGCGATGTGGGACGCGGCGTCGGCGGGCGACGCGAGATAGCTCGTACGCCTGCCGACGACCACGCCGAGTTCGACCTCCCAGTCCGTCATGGTGCTGCCGCGGGGGATGGTGACCGGGTCGTCCGGGCCGACCACGGTGTTGGGGTGCTTGAGGAACACGACCGGTTCGGCGGGCGGTTCGGCACCGGACTCGGCCGCGTGCCTGGCGTAGTTCATTCCGACGCAGACGACGGCGGTGGGCCGGGTGATGGGCGGACCGTGCCGCAGCCCCTCGGCGTGCGGGAGTTCGGGCAGCGCGGACACGTCGAGCGCGGGCAGGCCGTGCTCGAGGAACTGCGGTGTGACGTCCGGGGTGACTCCGCGCAGATCGAGTACGCGGTCGCCGTCGAGGACGACGGGGATCTCCTGGCCCGGGGGGCCGAGGCGGGCGATGCGCATGATGCCTTCCTGAGAGTGTGGGGGTGGCGCACCGGCGGGCCGCCGCCCTCGTGGGGGCGACGGCCGGCCGGTTCAGCGGTAGGTGCCGGTCGAGGCGCGCAGTTCGGCGACGGTGGTGGCGGCGAGGTCGCGCCCCCGTGTCTCGGGTCCGAGGGCCACCGCGACGCCGCCCACGGCGCACGCGCCGATGACGAAGAGGGCGACGCCCCAGGAGCGGTCCCCCGCCGCGGCGACCAGGGCGACGGCGATGAGCGGGGTGAGCCCGCCGGTGATCGCACCGGCGATCTCCCGGTACAGGGCGAGCCCGGTGAACCGCGAGCGCGCGGTGAACAGCTCGCTGTAGTAGGCGGCCTGCGGGGCGAACATGCAGCCCACCCCGATCCCCATGCTGGCCACGACCACCAGGGTGACGGCGAGCGAGCTGTGCGTGTGGTCGATGACCCAGAAGTACGGGAAGACGAAGGCCGCGGAGAAGACGATGCCCGCCAGGGCGACCGGCTTGCGTCCGACCCGGTCGGTGAGGTGGCCGAAGAGCACGAGGGTCACCGCGGTCACCGCCGTACCGACCGTGATGGCCACGGGGCCCGTCGAGCTGGACATCTTGAGCGTGTCGGTGAGGTAGGCGGCCATGAACGTCAGGTTCAGATAGGCGACGACGTTCTGGGCGGTCTGCAGGCCGAAGACGACCAGGCCCGCCCTCCACTCGTGACGCACGACGTCCCGCACCGGCGAGACCTCCGCCGGCCCGGAGCGCTCCTGGGCCGCCTCGAACGCGGGGCTCTCCGTCAGCCGCAGCCGGATGACCAGCGCCACACCGATGACGAGCACGCTGGCCGCGAACGGAATCCGCCAGCCCCAGGCCAGGAACTGGTCCTCCGGAAGCTGGGTGACCAGCGCGAAGGCGCCGGAGGCCATGAGGATGCCGATGTAGACGCCGATGCTGGGGGCCGCGCCGAACAGTCCGCGCCGGCGCGGTTCGGAGAACTCCGCGGCCAGCACGGCGGCCCCGCCGTACTCCGCGCCCGCGCCGAGCCCCTGGATGGCGCGCAGCACGACCAGCAGGATGGGCGCGAGCACGCCGACCTGCTCGTACGTGGGCACGAGCGCCATGCCGACGGTGGAGGCACCCATCACCAGCAGGGTGAGGACCAGGACGCGTTTCCGGCCGAACAGGTCGCCGAGACGGCCGAAGACGATACCGCCGAGCGGCCGTACGAAGTAGCCGATGGCGAGCGTTCCGAACGAGGCGAGCAGAGAGGCCGTGGCATCGAACGACGGAAAGATGATCTTGTTGAAGACGAGGGCCGCGGCGGTGCCGTAGAGATAGAAGTCGTACCACTCGAGGGCCGAGCCGACGAGTGAGGCCAGCAGGACTCTGCGGCGGTGCGCGGCCGCGGTGTGGACGGGCTCGGCTGCGGTGAGGGTGGACATCGTCGTCCTCCGGGTGTGCTGGGACAGCGGGACGGGGGCGGTGACGTGCGGGGTGCGGCCTGCGCCGCGACGGTCAGGCGACGCGCCGGGCGTCGATCGCGTCGCGGTCCCAGGCGATGCCGAGACCGGGCTCGGAGGGGGCGTGGGCGAGACCGCCGTCGATCCGCAGCCCGTGCGTCGTCACGGCACGCAGCTGCGGGATGTATTCGACGTAGCGGGCGTTGGGCACGGCGGCGGTGAGGCTGACGTGGATCTCCATCAGGAAGTGCGGGCAGACCTCGACGTTGAACGCCTCGGCGAGGTGGGCGACCTTCAGCCAGGGCGTGATGCCGCCGATCCGGGCCACGTCGGGCTGCACGATGCCGGCCGCGCCGCGCTGCAGGTACTCGCGGAAGTGGCCCAGCGAGTACATGGACTCCCCGACCGCCACCGGGATGGACGTCGAGGCGGCGAGCCGTTCGTGCCCCGCCACGTCGTCGGCGGGCAGCGGCTCCTCCAGCCAGCCGATGTCGTACGGCTCCAGCAGGGCGGCTCGGCGCACGGCCTCGGCGCCGGTGAACGCCTGGTTGGCGTCGACCAGGATGTCCAGGCCGGGGCCGACCGCCTCGCGTACGGCCCGGATGCGGGCGGCGTCCTCGCCCGGGCTCGGCTTGCCGATCTTGATCTTGACGCCGGAGAAGCCCTGCCGCTGGGCCTCGCGGGCGCCGGCGACCAGTTCGTCCTCGTCGAGCTGGAGCCAGCCGCGCTCGGTGTCGTACACCGGGACCGCCGGGCGGGCGCCGCCGGCCACGCGCCACAGCGGCTCGCCCGCCCGCAGGCAGCGCAGATCCCAGAGGGCCAGGTCCACGGCGGCCAGGCCGAGGGCGGTGAGGGCGCCGACCATCGTGGCGCGCGTGCTGTTGTACATCGTCCGCCAGGCTCCCTCGATCTCACGGGAGTCGTGGCCGGCGAGCGCGGGCAGCAGATGGTCGCGCAGCATCGCGAGCACCGCCCGGCCGCCGGTGCCGATGGTGTACGCGTAGCCGGTGCCGGTCAGGCCCTCGTCCGTCGTCACCTCGACGAAGAGGGTCTCCTGCTTGAGGAAGGCCTGGGTCGCGTCCGTGCGTACGGTCTCCACCTCGATGTCGACGAGGTAGGCCTCCGCCTTGATCACTTTTGCCACTGCTGCTCTCCAGAGCCTTGTACGTGAAATCGGTCGGGTCGTGTCGCGGGCGCCCGGGGCGGCCCCGGGAGCGGTGCGGGCCGGGGCGCGGCCCGCGTCAGGTGTGCGCGCCGTCCAGTGCCGCGACCAGTGCCAGCACCGCCGTGCACACGGGCACCGCGATCCCGTGGGCGCGGGCCCTGCGGACGACGGCGCCGAGGAGCCCGTCGTGCTCCATGGGCCGGCCGGCCAGGCGGTCGGCGAGCATCGAGGAGCCGGCCCCGGGCGGGCGGGCGTCGATCCAGGCGAGAATCTCCTCGGCGGCGTCGGCGGGCAGCCGCGCACCCTCGGCGCGGCCCACATCGGCCACTTCACCGAGCATGGCGGCCGCGGTGTCCCGTACGGCCGGGTCCCGGAAGACCTCGACGCGGCGGGAGGTGAGGGCGGTGACGGGATTGGCGACGGCGTTGACCATCAGCTTGCGCCAGGCCGCCGTGGTGAAGTCGTCCACCATCCGCACCCCGAGCCCGGTCCCCCGGAGCAACGGGCTTGCCCTGCGCCCGGGTTCGTCGTCCCCGAGGACGAGCCCCTCCCCTTCGACGCGGACCGAAACCCTGTTCCGGCTCAGGCGTTCCGCGTTGAAGTGGACGAGTGCCGGGACCACTTGGCCCGCCGCCGCGTGCGGTGACGCCTGCTCGCGGTGGTCGATGCCGTTCTGCGCGACGACCACCACGGTGTCGGTCCCGACGAGGCGCTCCAGCCAGGTGCGGGCGGCGTCCCCCTGATGCAGCTTGGTCGCGACGACGACCCAGCCGGACGGGCGCGCCCGTGCGGGGTCGTCCTGCCAGTGAACCCCCACCGTGGACGTGTCCCGGCCACCGGTCAGCTCGATGTCATGGACGGGCGCGGAGCCGGGCCGTCCGCACAGCGTGACCGGATGCCCCCGCAGGGCCAGCCGGCCCGCCAAGGCGAGGCCGACGGCTCCCGGACCGACGACCGCGACCGGATCCGCTCCGGCCGACGCATGTGCAGGCACTCCCACACCCCTCTCACTTCCTATAGGAATCTCGGGTGCGTTGAAGAATGCTATAGGTTTCGCGGGAAAACAACCCTTGCCCACGTATCCGCCCACGACCCATCACAGGGGGCGCGCGTTCCCCGCCCCGGACACGGGGAAGGGTCGGTGCGGGCTTCCCGGGAAACCCGCACCGACCCGTGGAGGCCGGTACTCCCCGCTCGCCGGGCGGCCGCCCGTCAGCAGCCGACCGGCGAGGAGCCGACGGCCACGTCGTCGAACCACAGGGTGGCGTCGCCGGTCCCGTAGCTCTCCCAGCCCGGCCGTAGCGGGCGGTCCACCGGCGGGCACGGCGACGAAGAGGGGCAGGGCGAGCGCGGCAGCGGAACCGGGCCGACCTCCCTGGAAGGTTCGAAACTTTCGCCGCGTGGTCTCCCGCCGCACCGGACCGGCGGGCCCGGCCACCCCCGCACCGCGTCGGCGCGTGTCGCGCGACACCTGCTGACGTGCACCGATCTCTCGCCAGGCGGGCACACCACCGTACCGACGCTTTCGAAACACATGCCGAAACTATTGACAGCGACCGGGGACGGCCAAAAAATCCGTGGTCAGGCCCGGCCGCGCCGCCCGTGCGGCCGGAACTCCCCTCATCTGGAGGACCCTTCATGCGTCTGCGCTTCCACCGCCGCCCGGCCGCCCTGGCGGCCGGCCTCGTCCTCGCCGCTGCGAGTTCCCTGGGCCTGACCGCCACGGCCGCCGCCCCGGCCCAGGCCGCCGCCTGCAACGGCTACGTGGGCCTCACCTTCGACGACGGCCCGTCCAACGACCACACCCCCGCCCTGCTCGACGCCCTCAAGCGGAACGGCCTGCGGGCCACCATGTTCAACGAGGGCCAGTTCGCCGCCTCCTACCCGGCCCAGGTGAAGGCCCAGGTCGACGCGGGCATGTGGGTCGGCAACCACAGCTACACCCATCCCCATCTCATCCAGCAGAGCCAGGCGCAGATCGACTCGGAGATCTCCCGGACCCAGCAGGCCGTCGCCAACGCCGGGGGCGGCACCCCGAAGCTGTTCCGGCCGCCGTACGGGGAGACCAACGCCACCCTCAAGGCCGTCGAGGCCAAGTACGGCCTCACGGAGGTGATCTGGGACGTCGACTCGCAGGACTGGAACGGGGCGAGCACCGACGCGATCGTCCAGGCCGTGTCGCGCCTGTCCAGCGGCCAGGTCATCCTGATGCACGAATGGCCCGCCAACACCCTGGCCGCCATCCCGCGCATCGCCCAGTCGCTCGCCTCCCGGGGGCTGTGCTCCGGCATGATCTCGCCGCAGACCGGGCGGGCCGTCGCGCCCGACGGCGGCAGCGGCGGAGGCGGCAGCACCGGTGGCTGCACGGCGACCCTGTCGGCCGGCCAGCAGTGGGGCGACCGCTACAACCTCAACGTGTCCGTCACGGGTTCGGCCGACTGGACCGTGACCCTGCGCCTCCCCGCCCCGGAACGGGTCCTCACCACCTGGAACGTCAGCGCCTCGTATCCCGGCGCCCAGGTCCTGACCGCCCGGCCCAACGGCAACGGCAACACCTGGGGGCTGACGATCCAGACCAACGGCACGTGGACCTGGCCGACGGTGTCCTGCGCCACGGGCTGACCACCGGAAGCACCTCGGGGCGGTCATCGTGAGGGACGCCCCGCGCCACCCTCGGCGCGGGGCGTCCCTCGCCGTGTCCCGCCCCGAGTCCGCGGGCGTCCTCCCTTCTCCCCGTCCGTGTGAGTCAGCGGAAACAAGTCGTTCACCCCGGCGCGGCCTTCGGTGAAACAACCGGTCCCTAGCGTCTCCGCTCATGGATGCGACGCTGGATTCGACGCGGTATACGCTCCCGGACACCGTGCGGGACGCGGGCCCGGCACCCTCGTCCTCGCTGCGCGACATGGTCTACGGACAGCTGCGCGCGGCCGTGCTCGACGGTGGGTTCGGACCGCGCGAGCGGCTGGCCGAGATGCGGCTCGCCACGCGGTTCGGCGTGTCCCGGACCCCGGTGCGTGAAGCCCTGGCACGTCTCCTCGCGGACGGCCTGATCGAACGCGGGGACGGCGGCTTCTTCGTCACGATCCCCAACCTGACCCAGCTGCGCGACCTCTACGAGTTGCGGGTCACCCTGGAACTGCGGGGCATCGCCCGGGCGATCGAGGATTCCTCCGTCCGCCACGAACCGTCCGTTCTCACCGCCGAGCTGGATCGCTGGTACGCCATGCGCGACCGGCCCCCGGACCCCGATCCCCGGTTCGTCGTCCAGGACGAGCGCTTCCACGCGGAGCTCTCCCGCGCTTCGGGGAACCCCGCCCTGACGGACGCCCTCGTGGCCGTCAGCGAGCGCATCCGCCGGGTGCGGATGTACGACTTCCTCACCCGGGACCGGGTGGAGACGACCATCACCGAGCACATCGAGATCATGGAGGCCGTCCGCGACGGACGCCTCGACGACGGCCACCGCGCCCTGCACGCCCACGTCGGCGACTCCATGAGCGTCGTACTCGAACGGGCCCAGCGCGCCATGACGCAGATGGCCCTGCACGCCGACCGCCTCTGAATCCCCGCGGCCGGCACCGACGGCGTCGGCGACCACGTGCTGCCCGCCCAGCCCCGCACCGCCTGAACCCCGGCCCCGTACCGAGGAGTTGCCGCCATGTTCGACACCCTGCTCATCGCCAACCGCGGAGAGATCGCCTGCCGTGTCATCCGCAGCGCCGAAGCCCTCGGCCTGCGCACGGTGGCCGTGTACTCCGACGCCGACCTGACCGCCCCGCACGTCCGGATGGCCGACGAGGCCGTGCGGCTGGGCCCGGCCCCCGCCGCCGAGAGCTACCTGCGGGCCGACGCGGTCCTGGAGGCCGCCCTCGCCACCGGGGCCGGCGCGATCCACCCCGGCTACGGCTTCCTGTCCGAGAACACGGCGTTCGCCGCCGCCGTGGAGAAGGCGGGCCTGACGTTCGTCGGCCCCACCCCCGCGCAGCTGGAGGTCTTCGGGGCCAAGCACACGGCACGGGCCGCGGCGCTCGCGGCTGGCGTGCCCCTGCTGCCCGGCAGCGGGCTCCTCGCCGACGAGGAGGCGGCGCTGCGCGCGGCGGAGCGGACCGGTTACCCGGTGATGCTCAAGGCGACCGGCGGCGGAGGCGGCATCGGCATGCAGGCGTGCGCCGGGCCCGCGGAGCTGCGGGACGCCTTCGCCAGGGTGTCGCGGCTGGCCCGGGGCGGTTTCGCCGACGGCGGCGTCTTCCTGGAGCGGTACGTCGAGCGTGCCCGCCACGTCGAGGTGCAGGTCTTCGGTGACGGCGCGGGCGGCATCGTCGTCCTCGGCGACCGCGACTGCTCCCTCCAGCGCCGCAACCAGAAGGTGCTGGAGGAGGCCCCGGCGCCGGGGCTGCCCCCGCAGGTGCGCTCCGGACTCCACACCGCGGCACGGGAGTTGTGCGCCGCGGTGGACTACCGCTCGGCGGGCACGGTCGAGTTCGTGTACGACCCGGTGCGCGAGGAGGCGTACTTCCTGGAGGTGAACACCCGTCTCCAGGTGGAGCATCCGGTGACCGAGGAGATCCACGGCATCGACCTGGTCGCCTGGATGCTGCGGCTGGCGCGCGGCGAGAGCGGCTTCCTCCGGGAACCGTCCGCCCGGGGCCACGCGGTCGAGGCGCGCGTCTACGCCGAGGACCCGGCCCGGGACCACCGGCCGAGCTCCGGCCTGCTGACCCGCGTCGGGTTCCCCGCCGATGTGCGGGTGGACGGCTGGGCGGAGACCGGGCAGCACATCTCCACCGCGTACGACCCGATGCTCGCCAAGGTCGTCGCGACCGGCGACACCCGGGCGGAGGCGTTCGCCCGGCTGGCCGAGGCCCTGGACGAGACCGTGGTGGACGGGGTGGAGACCAACCTCGGGCTGCTGCGCGCCGCCTGCCGCGAGCCGGTGGTGCTCGACGCCCGTCACACCACGGCCACCCTGGCCGGTCTGCCCGATCCGCGCCCGCGGATCGACGTGGAACGCGGCGGTGCCCAGACCACGGTGCAGGACTGGCCGGGGCGCACCGGCTACTGGGAGGTCGGCATCCCGCCCGGCGGCCCGATGGACGACCTCTCCTTCCGGCTCGGCAACACCGCCGTCGGCAACCCGGAGGGCACCCCCGGTCTGGAGTGCACCCTGGAGGGGCCCGCACTGCGCTTCTCCCGGCCGGCCGTGGTCTGCGTCACCGGCGCCCCTGCCGCGGTCACCGTCGACGGGCGGCCCGCCGCCATGTGGGAGCCGCTCGATCTCGCCGCCGGCCAACTGCTGGACGTCGGCACCGCCCAGGGCCCCGGGATGCGCACCTACGTCCTGGTGCGCGGCGGTCTCGACGTCCCCGCCTACCTGGGCAGCGCCGCCACCTTCACCCTCGGTTCCTTCGGCGGCCACGCCGGCCGCGCCCTGCGCACCGGCGACGTGCTGCGGCCCGCGCGGCCCGCGACGGATGCCCCGGCGCCCGTCCCCGTGCCGGCCGCCGCACGTCCGCACTTCACCGGCCACTGGCGTATCGCGGTCAGTGAAGGCCCGCACGCCGCACCGGACTTCCTCACCCGTGGCGGCATCGAGACGGTCTACGGGACCCACTGGAAGGTCTCCGCGCAGTCGGCGCGCACCGGCGTGCGTCTCATCGGACCCCGTCCCGAGTGGGCCCGCCCGGACGGCGGCGAGGCGGGACTGCATCCGTCCAACGTGCACGACACCGCGTACTCCGTCGGCGCGGTCAATCTCACCGGCGACACTCCGGCCATCCTCGGCCCCGACGGGCCGAGCCTGGGAGGTTTCGCCTGCCCGGTCACCGTCGTGCGCGGCGAGCGCTGGAAGACCGGCCAGCTGCGCCCCGGTGACACCGTCCAGTTCGTCCCCGTCACCGAGCGGACCGCCGACGCCCTGCGCCGGACCCCCGCGCTCCTCGCGCTTCCGGGGTTCGGCGGCCCGGACGGCGACGACGGCGTCCTCGGCCGCCGCCCCGCCACCGACACCACCCCCGAGGTCACCTACCGGCGGGGCGCCGACGACAACATCCTCGTCGAGTACGGCCCCATGACCCTCGACCTGGGTCTGCGGATGCGCGTCCACGCCCTCGCCGAGCACGTACGCGCCCTGGCGCCGCGCGGACTGGTCGACTCCACTCCGGGCGTGCGCTCACTGCATCTGCACACCGATCCGGACGTGCTGCCCCTGCGCACCCTCCTCGGTCTTCTCCGGGAGGCCGAGGACCAGTTGCCGGCCACCGCCGACCTGGCCGTCCCCAGCCGGGACGTGCACCTCCCCCTGTCGTGGGACGACCCCACCGTGAACGAGGCCATCGACCGCTACACCGCGTCGGTGCGCGGGGATGCCCCGTGGAACCCGTCCAACATCGAGTTCATCCGCCGTATCAACGGGCTGGACAGCGTCGAGGACGTACGCCGTACCGTCTTCGACGCCCGCTATCTCGTCCTCGGCCTCGGCGACGTCTATCTCGGCGCCCCGGCCGCCACCCCGCTCGACCCCCGCCACCGCCTGGTGACCACCAAGTACAACCCGGCCCGTACGTGGACGGCGGAGGCCGGCGTCGGCATCGGGGGCTCGTACCTGTGCGTCTACGGGATGGAGAGCCCGGGCGGCTACCAGCTCATCGGCCGGACCGTGCCCGTGTGGGGCGGTCTGCGCCCGCCCCGCTCCTTCGCCGACGGCACACCCTGGCTGCTGCGCTTCTTCGACCGCATCATCTGGCACCCCGTGGAGCCGGCCGAACTCCTGGACATCCGGGCCGGTCTCGCCTCCGGGCGGACCTCCCTGGACATCCGTCCGGGCGTCTTCTCGCTCGCCGAGCACGAGGCGTTCCTGCGGGAGAACGCCGAGGACATCGCCGCCTTCCGCGCCCGCCAGTCCGCGGCCTTCGAGACGGAGCGCCGGGCGTGGGAGGCCGCGGGCGAGTTCGCGGCCCGCGCCGAACCCGAACCCGCCGCCGAGGTCGTGGCTCCGCCGTCCCTGCCGCCGGGCGCGGGGCTGGTCGAGGCCCCGCTGAGCTCCACCGTATGGAAGGTCGAGGCCGGGCCCGGCACCCAGGTCGAGCCGGGCCAGGCCCTTCTGGTCCTGGAAGCCATGAAGATGGAGGTCGTGGTGCGCGCTCCCGCCCACGGCGTCGTCACCGACGTCCTCGTCACCCCCGGACAGCAGATCGACGCCGGCACCCCGCTGGCCGTCGTCGCACGAGAGGAAGCAGCTTGACGTCCTCCCCCAGCTGAAGCAGGGGGATTCCCGGCTCCCGTCGCCTGCGGACCAGCGACCCGGCAGGTCTTCCACGATCAGCACCAGCCGGGTCGAGACCGGCCCGGGTTCGTACAGCAGGACGTGGAGGTGCATGTGCTGTCCTGGTTCTCGATCAGCACGGCGTACGCGCTTGGTTCCCGCCACGCACAGCGCGCGGCCCACCCGGCCGAAGCAGCGGTCCTTCGTCCCTGGGCGAAACCCCTTTCCCCGTCCTGCTCCGCAGGAGTCCGATTCCTCCCCGGTCCGAAAGCCGGGGCATCCTCGGAGGTACCCGATGACCGAGAACTGCACCGCCCGCGTCACCGCCGCCTACCGCCGCATCGCCGGGACCGACCGCCCGGAGGTGTGGATCACCCTGCGCCCGGAGGCCGACGTCCTGGCGGAGGCCGCCGCCCTGGACGCCCGGCTGGCCGCCGGTGAGCGGTTGCCCCTGGCGGGCGTCCTGGTCGCGGTGAAGGACAACATCGACGTCGCCGGTCTGCCCACCACCGCCGCCTGCCCCGCGTTCGCCCACACCCCGGACGTGTCCGCGCCGGCCGTGCGGCGTCTGCTGGACGCGGGCGCGGTCGTGCTCGGCAAGACCAACCTGGACCAGTTCGCCACCGGCCTGGTCGGTACCCGCAGCCCCTACGGGGCCGTGCGCAACGCCCTGCGTCCCGAGAAGATCTCCGGCGGCTCCAGTTCCGGTTCGGCGGTCGCCGTGGCCCTCGGTATCGCGGACATCGCGCTCGGCACCGACACGGCCGGCTCCGGACGTGTTCCCGCCGCCCTCAACGGCATCGTCGGAATCAAGCCCACCCTGGGCCTGGTCCCCACCACCGGTGTGGTCCCCGCCGCCCGCTCCTACGACGCGGTCACGGTCTTCGCCCGCACCCTCACCGAGGCCCAGCGGGCCCTCGGTGTCATGGCGGGCCCGGACGAGGGCGACCCGCGCAGCCGCGGCTGGCCCGACGACGTCCGGCTGGCGGCCCCGCCCCGGCCCCGGGTCGCGATCCCCCGCGACGAGGACCTCGCCCCGCTCACCGCCGGGGGACGCGCCGCGTTCGCCGTGGCCGTCAAGCAGCTGGAGGCGGCCGGCGCCACGACTGCCGTCGTCGACGTGTCACCGCTGCTCCGGGCGGCCCGGCTGCTCTACGACGGCGCCCTGGTCGCCGAACGCTACGCGGCCGTCGGGGAGTTCATCGCCCGCGACCCGTCGGCGGCCGACCCCACGGTCGCCGGCATCATCCTCGGCGCCGCCGGTCTGCCGGCCCACGCCCTGGCCGGCGACCAGGAACGTCTGGACCGGTACCGGGCGCTCGCGCAGCGGATTCTCTCCGGCTACGACGCGCTGCTGCTGCCCACCACGACCGGGCACCCCGACATCGCCGAGGTCCTGGCCGATCCGGTGGCCGTCAACTCGCGGCTGGGCACGTACACCAACTTCGTGAACCTCCTGGACATGGCGGCCGTCGCCGTCCCGGCCGGGGAGGCCGACGGCGGTCCGTTCGGCGTCAGCGTCGTCACCCGCGCCTTCGAGGACCAGCCGGCCCTGGACATCGCCGCCCTGCTCACCGGTGAACAGGCCCCGCATCCCCTGCCGGACGGCGGTGTGGACCTCGCCGTGTTCGGCGCCCACCTGTCCGGCCAGCCGCTCAACCACCAGCTCACCGAATCCGGTGCCCGGTACGCCGGCGAGGTCACCACCGCGGCGGCCTACCGGCTCACGGCGCTCGACACCACCCCGCCCAAGCCCGGCCTCGTCCGGGTCGGACCGGCGCACGGCGCCGCGATCAGCGGTGAGCGGTGGACCCTCTCCCCCGCCGCGCTCGGACGCTTCCTCTCCGCCCTGCCCGCACCCATGTCGCTCGGCCGTGTCGAACTCGAGGAGGGCACCTGGGTCCTCGGCTTCCAGTGCGACCCGCACTCCGCGGCCAGGGGCACCGACATCACGGAGCACGGCGGCTGGCGGGCCTATCTGGAGTCGGACGTGGAGGCGACGGCCGGCTGACGGCACGGGTGGGGGCGGAGTACCCGCACCGGAGGGCCATTGGTCCCGGTTCGTCCCTCCGGCGGCGGGCATCACGCAAGGAGCCCGGCCGTGGAGCCGGGCCCCGCCCGCACCGCCCAGTGGAAGCGATACGCATGTCCTCTCAGCACCTGCCCCGGATCGACGCAGACGATCTCGCGGACCTCGCCGTCGCCGCCTTCACCCGCGAGGTGTTCCTCACGCCCAAGCCGGGACTGCCCGACTGCCGCACCGCGCAGACGCCCGCCAACTCGGTGTTCTCCTCGCTCGTCGATGTCGGGGTCCGGCTCCACGGCCCGCTGCGCGCGGCCGCCGGCGCCGGCGCGGACATCGGCAGGCTCTCCGCGGCCTGCCGCGCCGCCCAGGCCCGGGTGCCCCACACCGCGGCCCTGCACGGATTCGATGTGGCGGCCCGCGCGCTGTGCCTGCTGACGGCCGCGTGGTCGCGGGGCGCCACCGGCACCCGGGACGCCTGCACGCGGGCCCTCGCCCTCGACGAGCAGGTCGAACCGTCCGGAGACTTCCGGGACAGCCACCGGCTGCTGTCGGGCCGGACCAAGTGGCACGGTCTCACCGCCGCCGAGGCGGCGCTCTCCGCGGTCCGCGCGGCACGCACGCGGGGCGTCGCCGAGGAGACCGCGCAGCTCGACGCGCTCCTGACGCTGATGGCGGCCATGGACGACGAGCGGGTGGTACGCGACAAGGGGCCGCTGGCGCTGCGGATGGTCCAGGAGGACGCCGCCACGGTCCTGGCCGCCGGTGGCGCCGGGATGCCCGAGGGCCGCCGCCTGCTGTCCGAGCTGGACGAGCAGCTGACCCGGTACGCGATATGCCCCGCCACCAGCGGCGCCCTGCTCACCGTGGTGCTCTTCCTGGACTCGGTCGACAGCAGGCCGCTCGCCCCCGCCGCCTGAGCTCCGCCGCCGCGGCCCGAAGCCCGCTCGCCACCGCTGCCCGAGGCGACCGCCACCCGGCCTACACCGACTGGCGCCCCGCCCCGCCCGCCCCGATGCTGTTCCGGCGCCGCCCGTACACCCGCACCGAGAGGCCCGACATGCCTGTGGACGATCCTCCTCCGGCGGGCGGCGCGCGCGCACGTCTGGAACTGCAGGCGATCCGTGCGCTGCTGGACTCGCAGCGGCGGCGCGTCACGGCGTACGCCGAGCGCTACCGGCCCAGTGCGCCCGACCCGGCGTCCCTGGTGCCGGCGGCGGTGGACACGGTCCTGCCCTCCGGCCGGGAGGTACTCGAAGCCCTTCCCATGGCAGCTCTTCTCCTGGCCCCCGTCTTCGGCGAGAACGGCGAGCTCAAGGACGCCCTCTATCTGACGCAGAACGCCACGGCCCGCGCCTACGGGGCCTCCCGGTTCCCCGAAGGGGCCGTCCCCCCGTGGGACGGACCGGAGTCGCTCTTCGAGCGCTTCCCCTCCCTGGCCGGTACGGTGATCCCCCGCATGCTGGCCGACGCCTTCCACCAGCGCACGCCGCAGAAGACCGAAACGCTGGAATGGCTCATGAGCACGCACACGGGACCGGTGCGCATCAACGCGGAGGCCCGGGTCGCCCCCTGCGGCGAGCATCTCCTGCTCACCTGGGAACCGGGCAGCCGGCTCCGTATGGCCACGGCCGCCCAGCAGCTGGTGCGCACCTGCTGGGTGGAGTGGAACCTCGCGGACGACGGCATCCAGGCGTCCCGCGGCTTCCGCAAGGTGCTCGGTCTGACCGAAGACGCACCCGTACCGGGACTGTTCGATCTGGCCACGGCCGCCGTACCGGCCAGCCTGCCCCCTCTGTACCAGACGTTGTACGACGTCATCCTGCGCAAGCGGACAGCCGAGTGCGAACTGCGCCTTCGCGGCAGCAGCGAGCGCGTCTTCCGCATGGTCGCCGAACCCGTGCGCATCGCTCCCGGGGGCCTGGTGTGGGCCCTGCGGGGCGTCCTCATCGACGTCACCACGGACCGGCGGCGGCGCGAGGCCGCCCGGCGCGCCGTACGCGACGCGCGCCACGAGTACGAGCGCGCCGAAGCCGTCGCCGAAGTCGCCGCCGTCCTGCGCGACGCGGTGCTGCCCCACTTCCAGAACGAGCTGGACACCTACGGGCTGGAGGCGGCGGCCGTCTACCGTCCCGACGCCCGCGAGGCCGGGGTGGGCGGCGACTGGTACAAGGCCCGCGGCCTGCCCGACGGCCGCCTGCTGGTCGCGCTGGGCGACGCCCGCGGCCACGGCCTCGAAGCGGTCACCCTGATGGCCAAACTCAGGTACGCGCTCGCGGGTCTGGCCTACACCGGCGAGCCCGTCGAGCGGCTGACACAGTGGCTCAACGAGGTGGCCTGCGCCGACGACAGGGAGTCCACCGCCACCGCGGTCATCGCCCGCTACCACCCCGAGCGCGCCCTGCTCCGCTGGACCTGCGCCGGGCATCCCCGCCCCGTCCTGCTGCGCGACGGCCGCGCCACCCAGCTTCCGGCGCCCGCCGGAGGGCCCGGGCTCACCCTGGGCGTCCTGCCGGGCACCTCCTACAGCGCCACCGAGACGCCGCTGGAGGCCGGCGACATCGTCCTGATGTACTCGGACGGTCTGACCGAACGCCGTCCGGCCGACCCCGAGAAGGACACACTCCGCTTCCTCCGCGCGGCCGAGCGCTGCTTCCGGGAAGCGGCGCCGGGCCCCGGCCACACCGGGCTCCAGGACTACGTCGAACGGCTCGTCGCCCATCTGGACGGCCCCCACCGCACCGACGACGCGACCCTCCTCGCCCTGCGCCGCACCGCCTTCCGGGGCGAGCCGGTCCGGACCTGACCCGGGGGGCGGCGCACGGCCGCTCCCCCGGCTCGTCCGGCCGGAAGGGTCAGCGCAGTCCGGCGAAGAGGTCGTTCTCGGGTACGGCGGCGCCGGTGGTGTCCTTGACGCGGACGAAGGTCTCCATGCCCATCAGCTCGCCGAACCTCTCCTTGCCCATTTTGAGGAAGAAGATGTTCTCGCCCTGACTGGCATGCGCCGCCAGCGAATCGAACTTCTGGCCGCTGAACGCGGTGGTGTCCACCCAGGTGGTGATCTCGTCGTCGGGCAGGCCGATCTCGGCCATGGCGGCGGCCTCGTCCGGGTCGGGCTCCGGCAGGTCCTCGCCGAACTCCCGCATCGTCTCCCCGAAGCGCTGCATCATCGAGCGCGGCACCGTCGTCCAGTACACCTTCGGGGTCAGCCCGGTCATCTCCAGTGCCGCCATCGTGACGCGGTTGGCCTGGATGTGGTCGGGGTGACCGTAGAAACCGTTCTCGTCATAGGTGACGACCACATCGGGCCGGTAGCGCTCCATCAGCTCCGCGAGCCGTGCAGCGCCCTCCTCGACCGGGGTCCGCCAGAAGGAACCGGGGGCGTCGTTGCCCGGCCAGCCCATCATTCCGGAGTCGGCGTAGTCCAGCGTCTCCAGGTCACTGATCTTCAGGACCTCGCAGCTCTCCTCCAGCTCCCGGCGCCGCAGCCGGGCGACGGCCGCCGGATCGTGTCCGGGCTCGCCGGGCTTGGTCCCTCCGGGCCCGTCACCGCAACCACCGTCGGTACAGGTCACCAGCACCGTGCGGATGCCCTCCGCCGCATAGCGCGCGAGAACGCCTCCGGTGCTGGTGGCCTCGTCGTCGGGGTGGGCGTGCACTGCCATGAGCGTCAGCGGCCGGTCAGTCATGACACAGTCCTCCTGCTGGGATACGTCTCGGTCCGGACGCGCGGCGGACGTGCCGCGCTCCTGGGTCCCGGCCTCCCGCGGTGCTCCCGCCCGTACGGCTCCGGTCCCGCTCGGTGCAACCGCCCTGGCCGGACCGGCTGTTCCCGACGCGGGAAAGTCGGCGTCCCGCACTTCCCCGCGATCGAACTAAAGCGCTAAAGTCAGGGCGCGTGCACTGCCGCCGCCCCCGATCCGTCGTGTCCCCACGAACGCCGGGCCGGTCCAGACCCGCATGTCCGAGCCGCGCCGAGGAGTGTTCCCGACCGTGACCACCGTGCCAGCCGCCCCGCCCGCCGGGACGCCCGATCGCCCGGCCCCGGAGGGGCTCGCATGAGCGAGGACCTCGCCCGGACCCCGGGCTCCTGCTGCGCACCCCGCCGGACGGGCGGCACCGATCCGGCCGGCACCACTCCCGCTCCCCCCGCCCCGGGCACCTCGGCGAGCGCGGCGACGGACCCGGCCGGCGGCTGGCGGGACCTCCCCGGCGGCACCTTCCTCATGGGTGCCGAGCACGGCCCCTACCCGGCCGACGGCGAGGGCCCGGTACGCGAGGTGACGCTCTCGGCGTTCGGCCTGGCCGCCACCGCCGTCACCAACGCCGAGTTCGCCGCCTTCGCCGAGGCCACCGGGTACATCGGCGAGGCCGAGCGGTTCGGCTGGTCGTTCGTCTTCGGCGGCTTCCTGCCCGACGACTTCCCGCCGACCCGCGCGGCCGCCGCCACCCCCTGGTGGCGGCAGGTCTTCGGTGCCGACTGGCGCCACCCCGAGGGCCCCGGGTCGGACCTCGAAGGGCGCGCCGACCACCCGGTCGTCCACGTCTCGTACAACGACGCCCTCGCCTACTGCGACTGGGCCGGCACCCGGCTGCCCACCGAGGCCGAATGGGAGTACGCGGCCCGGGGCGGCCTGGCCGGCAGGACGTACCCGTGGGGCGACGAGCGCACGCCGGGCGGCGAACACCGGATGAACACCTGGCAGGGCGAGTTCCCCGGGCTGAACACGGCTGCCGACGGCTACCGGGCCACCTGCCCCGTGGACGCCTTCCCGCCCAACGGCTACGGGCTGTTCAACATGACCGGGAACGTCTGGGAGTGGTGCGCCGACCGGTTCACCACCCGCCACTCGCCGGAGCCCCGCACCGACCCGCGGGGCCCGGCCACGGGCGACACCCGTGTGCTGCGCGGCGGCTCCCACATGTGCCACGACTCGTACTGCTTCCGCTACCGCACCTCGGCGCGCATGGGCAACACCCCCGACAGCACCTCCGGCAACACCGGTTTCCGCTGCGCACGCTGACCCGTCCCGCCCCACCGGCCCGCACGGGGCGGGGCTTTCGAACCACATCGAACTAAAGCGCAACAGTCACGCGCACACGTCGCTGTGCTGCTGTGATCCCATCTCCTCACGAAGGGTTGATCACATGCACGTCCCTGCCCGGTCATCAGGTGCCGAAGAACCGTCGGGGCTCTCCCGGCGCACCGTACTCACCGTCGGTGGGCTCGGCATCGGGGCCTTCCTCGCCGGCCTCGCACCGACGGCGGCGGCAGCCGCCGACGCCGACACCGCGGGCACCGCCGCAGCAGGCGCCGCCCAGGCGGTCGCCGGCGCGGAATTCCCGGTCCCCAACTCGGCGGGCATCCCGCCGGGCCCCGCCCCGTTCGGCTGGAACCCGGTCGACCTCCTGGACTTCACCCCGGAGAGCCTGCCGTGGGCCAAGCACTTGCGGTGTCTGGTGCCCCGGGCTCCGCGCATCGCCCCCTTCGCCCCGACACAGGCGCACCCCGACCTGGACCCCGAGGTGCAGCTCTCCACACTCACCCGGTACAACGCCGGCTCCGTCTACGGGGCCCGTCCGCAGCCCATCGGCCTGGAGCCGTGGTCGTACACCCAGCGCTTCTGGCAGTACATCGACGTCTGGGGCACCTGGCACGGCATCGTCTCGCGCGAGTGCCCCGACGAACTGGTGGCGCGGCCCTCGGGGACCCCGGGCCGCCAGGGTGCCGTGATCGACCTGCCCGACCCGCAGTGGGTGGAGGCCGCGCACCTCAACGGCGCCCGGGCCATCGGCGGCTGGTTCTGGCCGCGCGGCGGCGTGGACTTCAACGGCTTCCTGGTCCAGCGCGAGGACGGCTCCTTCCCGGTCGGTGACAAACTGATCGAGATCCGGCGCTACCTCGGCTTCGACGGCCTCTTCATCAACCAGGAGGCCACCATCACCTCCGCGCAGGCCACCAAGCTGATGGGCCTGCTCGCCTACATCAAGAAGACGGATCCCGACTTCTACCTCCAGTACTACGACGCCGTACTGCCCAGCGGCAGCCTCTCGTACCAGAACACGCTCAACGAGCGGAACGTGCCGTGGCTGGGCACGCCGGACGCGCCCATCATCGACTCGATGTTCATCAACTACGCCTGGCCGTCGGCGGACCCGCGCCTGACCAAGAGCGCGACCACCGCCCGCAACCACGGGTTCGACCCGCGCAAGGTGGCGTTCGCCGGGATCGAGCACGAGAAGGGCGTCTTCAACCCGACCGAGCGGTTCGGCACGGTGGCGGGCCCCGGCGTCCACGCTCCGACGTCCGTCGCACTGTTCGTCGACAGCCGCTTCTGGGTCCTGAAGTCGGAAACGGGCGAGGCCGCGACGGCCGCCGGGCGGGACGGCCTGCGCGACCTGGAGCAACGGTTCTGGTCCGGCCCCACCGGCAACCCCACCACGTCCGGGCACACCGTCCCGTACGCCTCCGGGCGCCAGGACATCTGGAACTACCAGCGCTTCGACGGCATCGCCCACTGGATCACCGAGCGCTCCCCGTACGCCTCGCTGCCCATCGTGTCCTCC
Source organism: Streptomyces sp. NPDC019224 (assembly GCF_040632605.1). Taxonomy (NCBI): domain Bacteria; kingdom Bacillati; phylum Actinomycetota; class Actinomycetes; order Kitasatosporales; family Streptomycetaceae; genus Streptomyces; species Streptomyces sp. NPDC019224. The sequence goes on from NZ_JBEYCF010000053.1 coordinate 47,005, forward strand.
TTCAACGTCGGCGCCGGTGCCGGGTTCTGGCTCGACGGGGAGCGGGTGCGTGACACCGGCTGGAACAACCAGGGCGCCGCCGACCGCGCGCTGACCTGGCAGTACTGGACCGAGGGCGGCCTGGGGGTGCGCCTCGACGAGTCGGTGGCCTACGAGGGCGGGCACAGCCTCGCCCTCACCGGTTCCGGCGTGCTGCACCTGTTCAAGACGGACCTCACCGCCTCGGGCCGGATGCCGGTACGGGTGCGGGCCCAGGGTCTCACCTCGGTCGAACTGGGCATCACCTGGCGGGACACCCCCGAGACCGTCGACTGGCACCCGCTGACCCGCGAGGAGTCCGGCGGCTGGGACCAGTGGGCCGGTTCGGTGCGGGTGGACGGCAACCGGATCGCCCGCCTCTCGCTGCGCACCGCCGGCGACGGGCGGCTGGGCAAGGTCGTCTTCCTGCCGCGGGCCGGCGGCAAGCCGGTGGGCGGAACCTCCGGGCTGAAGGTCACGGACGCCGGGGACGTGAAGGCGGCCGAAGGGACGCGCCACCTCGCCTTCGAGTGGGAACTGGTCGAGGGAGCCGACGCGTACGACGTGCTGCAGCACGGTGACGACGGCGTCACCTGGCTGGGCCGGGTCCGGCGTGACGTGTTCTTCGCCGAATCGGTCGACCTCGGCCGCGGCCGGCACTTCTCGGTCCGGGCCGTCGGCGCCGACGGCCGCCACGGACGGCCGGTGAACGCCGGGCTCGCCTGACGGAAGGGGCGGCGGTGGGCGGCACCGGGAACCACGGGGCCGCCCACCGTGCGCGGCACCCGGACCCGCCCCGTGCGAGGGCGGGTCCGGGCCCGGCCGTGTCCCGGGGACTGGGAAGGCGGGCGTGAAGCTCGATACGCTCGCCCCACCGCCGCCCCTAGCCGCAGGGTCCCGGAACCCGCAGCTTCCCGGCCCGGCGGTCACCACCGTCCGGCCAGGCGCACCAGCGTCCCGGACGACGTCCGGACACCGCCGTACGCCCCCTGCCGGGGCGTGCTCATCTGTCTGCCAGGAACGGAGCTCCATGTCCGATCGTCCACCCCGTCTGACGTTGCGTGATATCGCCGGGCTCGCCGGTGTGTCGGAGACGGCTGCCTCGTTCGCGCTGAACGGGAAGCCCGGCGTGTCGGCGAAGACCCGCCAGCGCATCCTCGCCGTCGCCGAGGAGCACGGCTGGGAGCCGCATCACGCCGCCAAGGTGCTGACCGGGGCCAAGTCGCAGACCGTGGGCCTCGTCATCGCGCGCAGCGCCCGGGACGTCGGCTCCGAGTCGTTCTTCATGCGGTTCATGACGGGCCTGCAGAGCGTGCTGAGCAAGCGGGGGCAGTCGCTGCTGCTCCAGATGGTCGACTCGGTGGAGGCCGAGATCGACACCTACCGCAGGTGGCACCTGGCCAACCGGGTGGACGCCGTGATCCTGGTGGACCTGCGGGTCGACGATCCGCGGCCCGACGCGCTGGCCGATCTGGGCATGCCGGCGGTCATCGCCGGGGGACCCGATCCGCGGGGCAGGCTGCCCGCCGTCACGATCGACGACCGGGAGCCGATGCGCAGAATCATCGAGCACCTGCACTTCACCGGCCACGAGTCCGTCGCGTACGTCTGCGGGACGGGCGAGATGCTGCACATCACCCGCCGCATCGACGCCTTCCACGGCGGCGCCCGGGAGATGGGGCTGCCCGGGCACTTCGTGATGTCGACCGACTTCTCGGCCTCGTCGGCCGCGCGGGCCACCCGGCTGCTGCTGTCCTCCGGGGACCGGCCGACGGCTCTGGTGTACGACAACGAGATCCTGGCCGTCGCCGGCCTCGGCGAGATCCGCCGTCTCGGTCTGGCCGTGCCCGCCGACGTCTGCGTGGTGGTGTGGGAGGACACCCTCATCGCCAGTGCCATGGAGCCGCCGCTCACCGCGCTGGGCCGGGACGCGTTCGCGTTCGGCTCGGACGTCGCCGGCCGGCTGATGGCGACCCTCGACGGTACCGCCGAGGGCATGGGCGACACCGCGGAGAGCGTGCCCGAGCTCATCGAACGCAGCAGCTCCCGCTGCGACCGCGTGCCGCTCGCCCGGCCGTCGTCCGGGGCGGCCGGGAACGGCACCGCCGCCCGCTGAGCCGTCCATGCGCGCCGCCACGGCGCACCCACCCCCCGAGCAGAGGAATCCACGAGCCTTGTCCGCACCCAACGTCATCCTGATCTGCGTGGACCAGTGGCGTGGCGACTGCCTTTCATCGGCAGGCCACCCCGACGTCCGTACGCCCCATCTCGACCGGCTCGCCGCCTCCGGGACACACTTCGAGGCGGCCTACTCGGCCACCCCGACCTGTGTCCCGGCCCGGGCCGCCCTGCTCACCGGGCAGTCGCAGGAGCGGCACGGCCGCGTCGGTTACGTGGAGGGGGTGCCGTTCGACCGGGCTCATCCGGTGACGCTGCCGGGCGAGTTCCGGCGCGGCGGTTACCAGACGCAGGCGATCGGGAAGATGCACGTGTGGCCGGAGCGGTCCCGCGTCGGGTTCGACGACGTCCTCCTGCACGACGGCTTCCTCCACTTCGCGCGGGCGCGCGGACAGCGGGACGTCGCCTTCTACGACGACTACACCCCCTGGCTGCGCCGCCAGCCCGGGGCGGGCCCGGACAGCGACCACACCGATCACGGGGCGGGCTGCAACTCGCTGGTCGCCCGTCCCTGGGACAAGCCGGAGCATCTGCACCCGACGAGCTGGCTGGCCGAACGGACCGTCGAGTGGCTCTACCGCCGCGACCCCACCCGGCCGTTCTTCCTGTACCTGTCCTTCCACCGCCCCCATCCCCCGTACGATCCGCCGGCCTGGGCCTTCGAGGACTATCTGGGTCTGCCGCCGTACGAGCCGGCCGTCGGGGACTGGGCGGACGACTTCGCGGACTGGCACCGGGACGGCGACCACGAGGCGTTCGCGGGCCGTATGGACGCGCGCACGCTGCACCGGGCGCGGGCGGGTTACTACGGGCACATGGCCCACATCGACCTGCAGATCCACCGCATCAGGCTGGCGCTGGCGGACTTCGGGCTCGCTGACGACACGGTGATCTGCTTCACCTCGGACCACGGCGAGATGCTCGGCGAGCACCATCTGTTCCGCAAGGGCTTCGGTTTCGAGGGGTCCGCCCGGGTGCCGCTGCTGTTCGGTCCGCTGCCCGGCGGGCAGCCGGCCGGGGGCGTGGCGAGTGAGGTGGTGGAGCTGCGGGACGTCATGCCCACGCTTCTGGAACTGGCGGGCCTTCCGGTGCCCGAGGAGTGCGACGGGCGCAGCCTGGTCCCGTTCCTGCGGGACGAACGTCCCGCGCGGTGGCGCGAGTTCCTGCACGGCGAGCACGTGCTGTTCGACCAGTCGTTGCAGTGGGTCACCGACGGCAGGACCAAGTACCTGTGGATGTCGGGCACGGGTCGCGAGCAGCTGTTCGACCTGGTGGCCGACCCTCATGAGCTGCACAACCTGGCGGCCGATCCCGCGGCCGGGCAGTTGCTCCTCACCTGGCGCGGTCATCTCGTCCGGGCGCTCACCGGGCGCGAGGAGGGGTTCGTCGCGGAGGGCAGCCTGGTCACCGGGCGGCCGGTGGTGAACATCCTGCGCCACACCCGCGAACGGATCGGGGCCGCCGCGGCCGGCTGAACCGGCCGGGGCGGCCCGGCCCTACGGTGCGGTCACGTGGACGAGCCGCTCGAAGTAGAACTCGTGCTTGAGGAACGAGGTGTGGTACTCGGCCCCGGGCGCGGCGGGTATCAACTGGGCGGCCTGGAAGAGCCGCCAGCCGTCCAGCAGGGCCGCCAGCCCCGTCGGGTACGGCGGTTCGTCGCTGTCGCCGGTGGTGGGGCGGGTGCGGCCGGTTCCGTCGTAGCTGGTCCAGCCGACGACGTCGGAGTCGAGGGAGGAGTCGGCCAGGTACAGCACCAGGACCTGCTGGCGCAGCCGGTCTCCGGTGGCCGCTGCGCCGGGTGCGGTGGTGCGGGTCGTCTCGTCGGTCATGCGTGGCTCCTTGTCGTGGGCCGGTTGGTGATACGGGTCGCCCAGTGGTCGATGTCGAACCCGGGGTCGCCGGTCAGGGTCCGCCACAGCAGGATGCGGTTGTACGTCTCCAGACGGGCGGCCGCCGGCTCGCACCAGGGGAAGGTCCGCGCCAGCTCCTCGATCACGGCCGGGCTGTCGAGGTCCCCGGTGTCCCACAGGCGGACCTGGGGGACGGCCGGGTTGAAGCGGATCTTGTACATGTGGCGGGTGCGGTCGCTGTCGTTGCGCCGGCCGCTGTGCCAGATGCCGTGGTGGAGCAGGAGTACGGTGCCGGCCGGGCAGGTGAGCCGGGTCTGCCCGCGCAGGTTCTGGTAGCGGCCGATGTCGGACTCGTTGATGCGGCGCAGGTGGGTGCCGGGCACCACGAGTGTGCCGCCCATGTCCGCGGTGACCTCCTGCGGGTAGTACATGAGCTGTACGTCGAAGGCGTCGGGGCGCACGTCGATGATGGCGTCGGCGTGCAGGGACTGCGCGCGGCCCTCGTACGCCCGGCGGGCGTGGACGAAGTGGTGGTCGACGGTCGGCTCCGGGCCCACCAGGCCCGCCAGGGCGCCGGCGACCTCGGGAAGCCCGAGGAGCCTGCGGGCGAAGCCGCCTTCGGGGAAGGCCTTGTCGACGGGGGTGCCGTAGGGCACCTCGGGAAGGGGGCCGTCGAAGACACCGACGGCCTCGTCGTTCATCTCCTGGGGGACGACCCCGTCGAGCCTGAGGAAACCCTGCGCCACGAACCGCGCCATCTGGACGGAACTCAACGGACGCGGCTGCTGCCGGGTGTACGGCTGTGTGGTTGGCATACCGAAACCGTAGGAGCGGGCGGGTGGGATGTCGTGGGCCGTTCCCGACAGCCACTGGTAATTTTCCACCATGGCCTCGTACGTGGAACTCGCCCTGGACCGGCCGCCGACGGAGGTGAACGCCGGGGTGGCGGTGCACGGTTCGACCGGGCCGACCGAGGTGTTCCGGCTGCCCGGCCTGTGGCAGGTCCACCTCTACGGCTACGCGGGGCGCTTGGAGATGCACGGGGTGGGGCACCTGATCCGCCCCGGCCACCTCAGTCTCGTACCGCCCGGCGTGGAGGCCCGTTTCCACTACGGTGCCCGGCGCTGCGAGCACCTGTACGCGCACTTCCGGCTGCCGGGTGACGGGGAGCGGCGGACGGCGCCCGTCATGCAGGACACGGGGGCCGCCGCGCCGGCGCTGAGCGGGCTGCTGCGGCAGACCGTCGCGGCCGCCGCCCACAACCCCGTCCGGGCGTCGGCGGAGCTGTGGACGGTGCTGTGGCGCGCCACCGGCCCCGACGGCGTCGCCGGGGGTGGTGCGGGGACACGGCATCCCGCGCTGCGGGCGGCCCAGGAGTACATCGAGGAGCGGCTGGCCGGGCCGCTGACCGTGCCGGAGATCGCCGCGGTCGCCGGTGTCTCGCACACCCATCTGACCCGGCTGTTCCGCGAGGGCACCGGGGACACCGTCGTCGGCCATGTCCGGCGGCGGCGCATGGAGCGGGCCCGGCACCTGCTGGAGGCGTCGACCCTCGCGATCCCGGCGATCGCCACGACCGTCGGCATCCCCGACCTCCAGGCGTTCAACAAGGTGTGCCGCAAGGAGCTCGGCGCCTCCCCGCGCGCCGTGCGCCTGGCGGCGCGGGGGTGAGCGGCGGGGAGCGGTCCGCGGCGTGCCCTCAGCCGATCGCGGCGTCGAGGTGCAGGAACTCCTCGTGGCTCAGCCGGCTGCCCGCGTTCCACGAGCGCTCCGCCATGCCGCGCAGCGGCCGCCCGATCCCCTCCGCGACCTCCGCCGGGGTCTGCGCCCCGGGGACGTCGCACCAGACCGAGAAGCTCGCCCCCAGCAGCTGCTCCGGGTACGGGGGCCGCCAGGTCTGCGCCACCCGCCCGGGCAGGCGGGTGAACAGGCCGGGGTGCCATTCCTCGTCCCAGAGCCGCTCGCTGGTCGGGTAGGGGTAGTTGTTCACCTCGCCGAGCACGTAGTACATCAGCGAGTCCATGAAGTTGACGAGGCCGTGACCTGCGTCGAGGCCGGCCGTCACCGGTCGCATCCGGGCGTCCCAGTTGGTCCACCAGGTGATCTGGACGGCCGGATCGAGGTGCACGACGTTGCCCCGGAACATGCCGTCGTTCCAGACCCGGGCCGTGAAGCCGTGCCCGGCGAGGCGGGCCGCGATGTCGTTGGCGAACGCGGTCAGCAGGTCGAAGCCGTTGGCCTCGGGGCCGAAGCGCTCCCGGGCGGCCTCGGCGAGGACGGGGTAGTCCGCCATGCGCTCGAAGGCGACGAACTCGTCGGCGCCCAGGTTCCAGTGGCGGCAGCCGGCGAAGAGTTCCGCGTATTCGTCCACCAGGTCGTGGGCGAAGCGCACCGCGTCGGGGTTGGTGATGTCCAGGGCGTGCCGGGTGTCGGTCCCGGGTGCGGGCAGCTGCCATTCGGGGTGCCCGGCCAGGGCGTGGCGCAGGTGGCCCGGCATGTCGAGGGAGGGGACCACCCGGACGTGGTGGTCGGCGGCGTGCGCGAGCAGGGCGCGGACCTCGTCCTTGGTCAGGTGGTCGGGGGAGACGATCCCGGGGTGCCGGTCGGAGGCGATGCGGAAGCCCTCGTTCTCCGAGAAGTGCCACTGGAACGTGTTGACGCCGATGTACGACAGTTCGGTGACGAGGTCGGTGAGCCAGTCGGCGGGGTAGAACTTGCGGGCCGCGTCCAGGTGGAACCCGCGCTCCGCGACGGCGGGCCGGGAGTGGACCTCGCCGCGCGGCACGCCGCCCTGGGCGCGCAGGTTGTGCAGGATCTGCCTGGTCGCCCGGAAGACGCCCGCCGCGGAGCGGGCCACGATCTCCACGCGGTCGTGCACGGTGACGGCGAAGGCTTCGTCCGCGGTGGCCTCGGCGGACGCGGCAGGTTCGGTGGCCTCGGCGGACGCGGCAGGTGCGGCAGGCGCGGCGGTTTCCGGGTCGCCGGTCCGGAGGGCGATCACCGAGGCGCCGGGCGTGTCCGGGTCACCGGCACCCTCCCCCACGGGTATCGCCGCGCCGGGGCGGGCGGTGGCCGGATGGCCCAGGGCGGTGAGCTCCTGTGTCAGGCGTTCCGCCTCGCGGGCCAGGTGCTCGGGCGCGTAGGTGACGAGCACCCGGGCACCCGGTCGCCACTCCCCCTGCGTCAGGGCGATCCGGGTGGGCTGCGGAAGGCTTTTCCACCGCGGGGCGGGGCCGTTCGGCGTCGTGGACACGGCGCTCTCTCCGTTCGGTCGGGTGGCCGTCGCGGGATGCTGGGCCACGGAAGTGGGCAGGCACCTTGGAAACGTTGCCGATTCGGTGGCGGCAACCTGTTGACCCTTGCTACTAAAGCGCCTTAGTTTTCCCTTTGCGGGTCACGGTAGACCCCACCGGCCCTGCGCCGCCATGCCTTCCCGCACCCAGAAACCGATCCGCGCGCTCTGCCGCACGGACGCCCCCCTGCGCGCGCGTCCCTTCCCAGCAGCATTTCCCGACAGATGGAGACTTGACGATGAGATCCTTCCGGAGACTGGCCGTGGCCGCGGGCCTCACCGCATCCCTGGCGCTCACCGGCTGTGGTGTGGGCGACTCCGCCGGGAACGAGGGCGGCTCGGACAAGGACGCGGCCGCAGGCAAGATCACGGGCAGGATCAGCTTCCAGACCTGGAACCTCAAGGCCGGTTTCCAGGACTACTTCACCACCCTCATCAAGGACTTCGAGAAGCAGCACCCGGGCGCCGAGGTCAAGTGGATCGACCAGCCGGCCGACGGCTACGCCGACAAGCTCTCGGCCGACGCGGCGGGCAACACCCTGCCCGACGTCATCAACCTCGACCGGACCACCGGTTCGCCGCTCGCCGACGCCGGACTGCTGCTCAACCTCGACGAGGCGGACCCCAAGGCCGGTGACGGCTTCCTCAAGGGCGCCTGGGACGGCAGCTACTGGAAGGAGGCGGGCGGCCACTTCTCCTACCCCTGGTACCTGAACACCGGGCCTTCGCTGTTCAACACCGCACTCTTCGAGAAGGCCGGGCTCGACCCGAAGAAGCTGCCGAAGACCCAGGACGAACTTCTCGAGCAGGCCATGACGATGGCCAAGAAGTCGCACGGCAAGTACCGCATGCTCGGCCTGCTGCCCGGCACCGAGATGATGGCGAAGTACGGCATCGAGGTGATGAACAAGGACCAGACCGAGTTCACCTTCAACAACGCCGAGGGCGTCAAGTTCGTCGAGCGCTACGCCGAGCTGTACAAGGCGGGCGCGATCGTGCCCGAGGCGCTCAGCACCGACTACACCGGTGAGATGAAGAGCTTCCAGACCGGCCAGCTCGCGTACATGGACGGTGGCTCGTACGCCATCAAGAACCTGAAGGAGAACGCGCCCAAGGTCTACAAGACCCTGAAGTACACGCCGCAGATCGCCAACACCGCGGCCACGATGTTCCCGCAGAACGTCGCCGTCTCCAAGAGCGCGAAGAACAAGGCCACCGCCATCGCCTTCGCCCGCTTCGTCACGAACGCCGACAACCAGCTGGCGTTCGCCAAGACCGCCGAGGTCCTGCCCTCCACCGAGGGAAGCCTGGAGGACAAGCGCTTCCACACCTCGGACGGCAGCGACCTGGAGAACGTGCGCGTCCTCAGCGCCACCCAGCTGCCCAAGGCCGTCGTCTACAACTGGCCCGGTGCGACCGAAGCGCTGAAGACCGAGGTCCGCGAGGAGATCGCGCAGGCCCTCCTCGGCAAGAAGTCGGTGCAGGAGGCCCTCGACGCCGCCGTCGCCTTCGGCAACAAGCAGTTGCAGGCATCGAAGTGACGACGCCCACGACCACCGTGGGCGCCCGGCGCCCGGCCGGCCGCGCCCCCAAGGAGCGCGCGGCGGGGCGGGGCCCCCCCGGCCGCCCCGCCCCCCCGCCCGGAAAGCACACCCCCCGGGTAATAAATGCGGGCGCGCAGCTGAGGGAGGGGGTAGTGACGA
>NZ_JBEYCF010000054.1:0-55316 GCF_040632605.1 Streptomyces sp. NPDC019224
CCGCTGGAGACGCGCGAGGTCGCCGGCAGCACGCTGTACAACCTGTCCGGCACGCTGTTCGCTTACTTCGGCACCGACATCACGGTCGAGCGTGCCGGCCCTTCTGGGCTGTAAAGCTGTTGAGTCCTGCGGACGGGGGTGGGGTTGTACCCCTCCTCTTTGAGAAGCGGGCGAAGTTCCACAAGTGCGTTGCCGATGGTGCGAGGGCTCACCTTGAAGAGGGCGGCGATCGTCGGCCGCGGCCGTCGTCGGTCGGATCGCCGGGTGCGGAGGGCGGTAGCGTGCCGGCATGGCTGACATCTACGAGCTGTTCATAGCCCTGGACCTGCGCGAAGGCCTTCCGGCGGAGGAGGTCGCGGAGCTCCGGTGGCATCTCGGGTTGGGTGCCCGGCCGGAGGCCCTCCGCATCGTCGCCGAGTTCCCCGAGGTGACGGAGGACGACGACGGTGAACTGGTCGTCGAGGACCACCCCGAGCCACTGCTGGGCGGTCGCGGTGGGGCCTGGAAGACCGGCGGAGCGCTCGTATCGGTGCTGGAGCGGGGCCGGGGCGGGGCGTGGGCCCTGACCGTTCGGCAGGAGATCCATCCGGACGACTTCGATCTCACCGGTGAGCTGCTCCGGTGGCTGGCCGGCCGGGCCGATGACCGGCACCGGGGTGCCGGCGGGGCGGTGCGCCTGGGGTGGACCCGGTTCTGCGAAGCGGACCGGTACGAGCCCTTGGTGGTCCGGGAGGGGGAGGTGCTGTGGCCATAGCTTGATCGTCCCCGTCCGGGGTAGCGAAGGGGCATGGCCACTGAGAACACATCCGCCACCGGCGGTTACGTACAGCCCGAGGTCGACGTGCCGGCGCTGACCGAGGTGCTCGACGGCGGCTACGCGGGCATCCGCGACCTCGTCCGGACCAACCTGGTGGCATACGCCTCCGTCCTGGAGGAGGCCGAGGAGCTCGGCATCGACGCGTTCCGCGAACGGGTGCGGGAGATCGTGGTCGAGATGGCCGCGACCGGCCAGACCGGGATGGGGTTTCCGGAGGAATACGGCGGGGGCGGCGACGTCGGGGCGTCCATCGCCGCGTTCGAGACGCTGGCCTACGGTGATCTGTCGGTGCTGGTGAAGGTGGGTGTGCAGTTCGGGCTCTTCGGCGGCGCGATCCTGCAGCTGGGCACCGAGCGCCACCACGGGGCGTACCTGCCGGACCTGATCACCGGGCGCCTGATGGGCTGCTTCGCGATGACCGAGACCGGGCACGGCTCCGACGTGCAGTCGCTCGGGACGGTCGCGCGGTACGACCACGACACCCGCGAGTTCGTCCTCACCACCCCCGGCGACGAGGCGTGCAAGGACTACATCGGCAACGCGGCCCGCCACGCGGAGCTCGCGGTCGTCTTCGCCCAGCTGGAGGTGGCCGGGAAGGCCGAGGGCGTGCACGCGTTCGTCGTACGGATCCGGCAGGACGGCGAGGTGGTGCCCGGCGTCCGGATCGAGGACGACGGCCGCAAGATGGGCCTCAACGGCGTGGACAACGGCCGCATCCGCTTCGACGGCGTACGGGTGCCGCGCGAGGGGCTGCTCAACCGGTTCGCCGACGTCACCGCCGACGGCGTCTACGAGAGCCCCATCGGGAACCCCGGACGGCGTTTCTTCACGATGCTCGGCACGCTCGTGCAGGGCCGGGTCAGTGTCGCCGGTGCCGGTGTGGGCGCGGCCAAGGTGGCCCTGGCCATCGCCACCAAGTACGCCGTGCGGAGGCGGCAGTTCGCGGCGGCCCCGGGCACCGGAGAGCAGCTGCTCCTCGACTACGGACTGCACCGGCGCCGGCTGCTGCCGCTCGTCGCGCGCACGTACGCGCTGCACTTCGCGCAGGACGTCGTGCGCACGCAGCTGCACGACGTCTTCTCCGGCGCCGACGACGACGAACAGGCGCGGCGCCTGCTGGAGTCGCGGGCCGCCGGCACCAAGGCGCTCGCCACCTGGCACGCCACCCGGGTCGTCCAGGAGTGCCGAGAGGCGTGCGGCGGCGCCGGTTACCTCAGCGTCAACCGGTTCGCCGCGCTCAAGGCGGACAGCGACATCTTCACCACGTTCGAGGGGGACAACCACGTCCTGCTGCAACTCGTCGCCAAGGGGCTGCTCACCCATTACGCGAGCGAGTTCGAGGACCTCGACCAGCTCGGCACCGTTCGCCATGTCGCCGGGCTCGCCGTCGAGACGGTCATGGAGAAGACCTCGGTCCACAAGCTGCTGGAGCGGGTACGGGACCTGCTGCCCGGCGGCGACGAATGGGACCGCGAAGCCGGGCTGCTCGACTCGGAGTACCAGCTCGCCATGGTCCGCTTCCGCGAGGAGCACATGCTCGCCGGGGTGGCCCGCAGGCTCAAGCGCGGGATCGACGAGCACCGCGACCCGGGCGCCGTCTTCTCGTACGTGCAGGACCATGTCATCGCTCTCGCCCGCGCGCACGTCGAACGGCTGGTTCTCGAAGCGTTCGTCGAGAAGGTGCGCGCGCTGCCCGAGGGCGGTAACAAGGAGGCCCTGGGCCTGCTGTGCGACCTGTTCGCGCTGTCCACCATCGAGGCGGACCGCGCCTGGTTCATGGAGCACGGCCGGCTGACCGTACAGCGCTCCAAGGCGATCAGCCGTGAGGTGAACGACCTCTGCCGCAAGGTCCGCCCGCTGGCCGTGGGCCTCGTCGACGCCTGGGGCATCCCGGACGAGATGCTGCGCGCGCCGGGCCTGGTGGGCTGAGCCGGATCCGTACCGGGGTCAGGGGGCCTCGGCGCGTACGGCCGAGGTCGCCGGGGTGGTGCACCGCACCGGCACTTCACCGATTTCGACGCCTTCCTCGTCGAGCCGGTGGCCTCGGCGCTCGCCGACGTCGCACAGGGGCCCCGGCCGGGGGCCACCCGCCCGGATACACACGGCGGATGAGTACGACCGCTCAGCCGCACGGCCGTCCCACCCGAAACGATGGGAGTCCATCCCGAGCGAACCGGAGAACCCCATGCTCAGCCGCCTTGCCGGTCAACTGGTCCCCGCCGTCGGACGGTTGACGCTCACCACTGACGAAGGCGCCGCCCTCCCGCCGGCCGGGATCATCGCCGCCAACCACACCTCGCTCGCGGACCCCGCGATCGTCCTGGCGGCGCTGCTCCGCCTCGGCGCCCGCCCCGTCGTCATGGCGACGGCGGGCCTCTGGAGCGTGCCCCTGCTCGGCCGCGCCCTCGCGCGCGAGGGCCATATCCCTGTGTACCGCGGCGACCCCCGCGCGGCCCGGGCGCTCGGCCTCGCCCAGGAGGCGCTGGAGCGGGGCCGGCACATCCTGATCTACGCCGAGGGCGGCCTGCCCCTCCGCGAGGACGCGGCCGAAGCCGCGCCGGGCGCCTTCCACCGCGGGCTCGCCCGGCTCGCGCACCGCACCGGCGCGCCCGTGATCCCGGTGGGCCAGGCCGGAGCGCGCCGCGTCACCTCCGGTTCGGCCGTCAAGCAGCTCGCGGGCCTGGCCACGGCTCCGGTGCGCCGTCCCCGCCTCCACGTCCACGTCGGGCTGCCGCTCTGCCTCGACGGCGAGGGACCGGCGGCCACCGCGCAGGCCCGGCTCGCCGTCACCGCCGCCTGGCGGACCGCGGCCGCCCGGCTGGGCGAGCCCGCCGCCCTGGCGGCCTGAGGCACGGGCCGCCGGGGGAGGGGGCGGGGCTCTCCCGCCGCGGCGCCGACGGACCGCCGGAGGGCGGGACCGGCCTCACAGCTCGGCGCCCACCGCGCTCAGGAAGGTGCGGAACTTCGCGGCGGTTTCGGCGGTTTCGGCCTCGGGTTCGGACGCTGCGACGATGCCGGCGCCCGCGTAGAGGCGCAGCGTGCGCTCCTCCGCCTCGGCGCAGCGGATCGTGACCACCCATTCGCCGTCGCCGCCCGCGTCGCCCCAGCCGACCATGCCCGTGAAGTAGCCGCGGTCGAACGGTTCGGTCTCCGTCAGCACCTGCCGGGCCGTGACCGTCGGCGTGCCGCACACCGCCGGCGTGGGGTGCAGCGCGCAGGCCAGGGTGAGGGCCGAGGTGGCCGGGTCGGTGAGCGTGCCCGTGACCGTGGTGGACAGATGCCACATGGTGGCGGTACGGATCAGGGTCGGCCGGGGCGGGACGGTCATCCCGGAGCAGTACGGGGCGAGGGCCTGGTGCACGGCGTCCACGACGACGGCGTGCTCGTGGAGGTCCTTCGCGGACTCCAGGAGCGCGGCGGCGCGGCGGACGTCCTCGGCGAGGTCGTCGCTGCGCGGGGAGGAGCCGGCGAGGGGGTTGGCGACCACCTGGCGGCCCCGGCGGGAGACCAGGAGCTCGGGGCTGGCGCCGATCAGGGTGCGGCCGGGGCCGGTCGGGAGCGCGAAGGTGTGACCGGAGGGATCGCGGCGGGCCAGGCGCTGGAGCATGGCCGGCACGTCCAGCGGTGCGGGGGAGGTGAGTTCGAGGGTGCGGGCGAGGACGACCTTGCTGAACTCGCCGCGCCACATGCGCTCCACGGCCGAGGCGACGCCCGCCGCGTAGACGTCCGGCTCCGGCACCGGGCGGATGTGCCAGTCGGGGGAGGCCGCCCCCGGCGAGGGCAGCGCGACGAGCGGGTCGGAAGCGAGGGGCCGGGCGGTGCGCAGCGTGGCGGGCACACTCAGGGCGGCCGGTGCGGTGTGGTCGAACGGGATCGCGCCGATCACCACCGGTGCCTCCTGTCCGGCGTCGGCGGCCTCGGCCAGGGTGGCCGACACCCGCTGGTCCACCGGTTGCGCGCCGTGCGGCACTTGGCGCCCGGGGCCGTGGGCCAGCAGGGTGCGCCTGGGGGTGGCGAGGAAGCACGCCCCGGGCGCGTAGGCGTCCAGGAGGGAGGTGGCCGCCCCGGTGGCCGGGTGGGTCGCGGGTATGTGCGTGGCGACTCGGGATGCCGTCGACACGGGGACTCCGTTCTCGATGGCCCCGTCAGCGGGGCCAGGGATGAGGATGCGCGGATGAGGTGCGCCGGGCGGCGCGGCGGTACGCCTGCGGCGGGTCTTCACCCGGAGCAGCACCTACGGTAGGTTAGGTGAGGGTAACCTAAGTTCGCTTGTTCGCGCAGGAGGGGCGGGGGTGTACGCCATGGGGCCGGTGTTCGAACTGCGCGCCTCGGCCGTTCGGTTGGCGGAAGGGGTGCCCGCGCCGCACGCGGCGATGTTAGGTTAGCCTTGCCTGGTCTTGAGGGGGGCTGTGTGTGGGCGTGGGAGGTGGGGGACCCCGGTTCGCTCGACACCGCGGGGTCCGTGCCGCACCGCTCTCGGCGGAGGTCGTCGCCCGCGAGGCGCCGGCCGCGTCCGTGACGTCCCGCCCCGAGCCGCCGTGCTCGCCCGGCGGGCCGGGGCGCCCCATCGCCGCCGCCACCCTTTTCGTCCCGTGAACGGCCCTTGTCCGGGCGGCCGTTCGCGTGCGCATTCCCGTGCCCGGCTCCGTGCCCACCGCAACTCTCGCTCCGACCCGCCGTCGGCGCCCACCCCCGAAGGAGCACTCCGATGAGTCAGACCTTGTCGCCCGACCGTGTCAGGGCCGACATCGCCGAACTGCTGGGCTGTGAGCCCGGTGAGATCGCGCCCGACGAGAACCTGGTCGACCTCGGTCTCGACTCGATGCGGATCATGGTCCTGGTCGAGCGCTGGCGTGCGGCGGGGGCGACCACGCTGGAGTTCCCCGACCTGTTCGAACTGCCCGAACTCGGCCACTGGCAGGCGCTGCTGGCGGGTGAGGCCGCATGAGCCGCACCGACCACCGCGACCGTCACCTGGAGCGGATCGCCGAGGTGCGCGCCGGCCGGCACGCCGAGAAGGTCGGCTACCCGATCGGCATCCAGGAGGTCCGGGTCGTGCGCACGGCCACCGTCGGCGCGGGCCTCCTGCGGGTGACGCTGGGCGGACCCGGCGCCGAGGGATTCGAGGCCCACGCGCCCGACGAACACGTCAAGCTGATCTTCCGGGAGGCGGACGGCACCCTGCGGCTGCCCGAGCGCGACGGGGTGATGCTGCGCTGGCCGAGGCCCCTGCCCACCTCACGCGAGTACACCGTGCGCCGCTACGACCCCGTCGCCGACGAGATCGACATCGACATCGCCGTGCACGAGGGCGGACTCGCCTCGGACTGGGCCGGCAAGGCGCAGCCCGGAGACACCGTCCACGTCGCCGGACCGCCCGGCGGGCTGATCGTTCCGCACACCTATGACCGCTATCTGCTCGTCGGGGACCTCACCGCCCTGCCCGCCATCGCGCGGTGGCTGGAAGAACTGCCCAGGACCGCCAGGGGCTGGGCGTTCATCGAAGTCGCGGGCGCCGACGAGGAGATCGAACTGGCCGCGCCCGACGGCTTCGAGGTGTGCTGGCTGCACCGCGGCGGTGCGCCCGCCGGGGCCGGTGACGCACTGGTCCGCGCCGCGACCTCGGTCATCGTCCCCGAGGGGGAGCGGGCCTACGTATGGGTCGCGGGCGAGGCCGGGCAGATCAAGCCGCTGCGCCGCTGGGTCCGGGACGAACTGCGCCTGGAGAAGGCCGATTGCGACATCACCGGCTACTGGAAGCGCGGTGTCGCGGACTTCGACGAGGACGACCACGAGCACGAGCACAGTCACGACCGCTGATCCACCGGTCGGACCGGGTGGCGGGCCACTCGGGGTTGTTCTGCCAAAAGGTCATCAACTAAGGTGAGCCTTACCTAAGTAGCAAGGAGTTTTGGAATGTCCATACGCAGATCGTCCGGCCTGGTCGGCGCCCTCGCGCTGGCCCTCGTACTGGCCGGATGCGGGTCATCCTCGGACGGCGGGTCGGACTCCGCCTCGGAGAAGAGCGGGACCCGGGTGTTCACCGCGGACAACGGCAAGATCACGATCCCGGCGAACCCGAAGCGTGTGGTGGCCACCGGCTACGCGGTGCCCGCGCTGATCGAGGCCGACGCACCGCTGGTCGGCATCTCGTCGTGGAAGCGCGGCGAGCCGATGATGAGCAAGGAAGACCTCGCCACCTACAAGAAGCTCACCAAGGTGGCCGGCGAGCAGGCGGCCGAGACCAACTACGAGGCCATCGCCGAGGCCGAGCCCGACCTGATCGTCATCGGTGTGCCGGCGCCCGTGCTCGGCGACATCGACATGAAGCGGCTGAAGTCGATCGCCCCCGTCGTCGCGATCGGCCCGAGCCTGCCGTCCGCCTGGCGCGACCTCTCCCGCAAGCAGGCCGACGCCGCCGGTGCGCTGGAGCAGTTCGACGCCCAGAAGAAGGCGTACGACACCAAGGCCGGCGAGCTGGCCGCCACGTACAAGGACGTCCTGCCGAAGCTCGCGCTCGGCCACGTCGGCGCTTACGGTGACGCCGCCAAGGGCACCTTCCAGCGCGAGTTCAACGGCTCCTGGGGCACCAACGTCGCCGAGGACCTGGGCGCCACCTACTACGGCAAGGTCAAGAAGCCCGGCCCGGGCTCCCAGGCCGTCAGCGAGTACCCCTCCATCGAGGAACTGCCCGACGCCTTCCGCGAGGCCGACGCCCTGACCTACTCGGTCAACGCCGACGGCAGCGTCCCGGAGTCCGTCAAGTACGTCCTGGACTCCAAGCTCTGGAAGAACCTGCCCGCCGTCAAGGCCGGAAAGGTCTACCCGTACCGCTACACCGAGGCCGCCACCTACGGCGAGGCCCTGCTGACGCTGGACGCGATCGACGAGTCGCTCGCTCCGCTGCTGAACCGGTGACCGTCGCGGGCCGCGCGTCCGAGGCGGCGGGAACCCGGCGGGCCCTCCCGCAGACCGCCCTGCTCGCCGGCGGACTGGTGCTGCTGGCAGCTCTCGCCGTACTCAGCATGGGCGTCGGGGCCCGCCACGTCGCCCCCGGCGAAGTCGTACGCGCACTCTTCGACTACCGGGGCACCGACGACCACGTCGTCGTGCGGGACGTGCGGGCGCCGCGCGCGATGCTCGCCGTCGCCGTCGGTGCCGCGCTCGCGGTCGCCGGCGCGCTGATCCAGACGCTCGCCCGCAACCCGCTGGCCGAGCCCGGCATCCTCGGGGTCACCGCGGGCGCCGGCTTCGCCGTCACCATCGGGTCCGCGCTCGGCCTGGCCGGCGGCCAGGCCGGCCAACTCGGCTTCTCCGTCGTCGGTTCCGTGATCGCGGCGCTGCTGGTGACCGCGGTCGGCCGGCGCTCACCGCTGCGCCTGGTGCTCACGGGGGTGGCGCTGACCGCGGTGCTGAGCGGCGTCGCCCTCGGCCTGCGGCTGATGCTCCCCGACACCTTCGACGTGTACCGCTTCTGGTCGGTGGGAACGCTGGCCGGTCGTGAACAGGCATCCCTGGCATGGCCGTTGACCGCCATCGCAGTCTCCCTGGCCGGTGCGCTGCTGCTGAGCCGGGCGCTGAACGCCCTGACGCTCGGCGAGAACGTGGCGCACACCCTGGGCGCCGACGTGGGCCGGGTCCGCGTCACCACCCTCGTCCTCATCACCGTGCTCAGCGGCGCGGCGACGGCGGTGGCGGGACCCATCCTCTTCGTCGGGCTGATCGTGCCGCACCTCGCGCGCAAACCGGCGTCCGGCTCCGTCCCCTGGCTGATCCTCTACACCATGGTGCTCGGCCCGGTCCTGCTGCTGGTGGCCGACATCGCCTCACGCGTGCTGCTGCCCACCGGCGAGGTGCCGGTGGCCATCGTGACCGCGTTCCTCGGCGGTCCCATGCTGATCTGGGCGGTCCGCCGCTACGGGGCGGGGTCGCTGTGAACGTGCTCGGACTGCGGGCCGAACGCCGCACAGTGGTGCTCGTCGTGGTGCTGGCCGCCCTGATGCTGGCCCTCGGCCTCCTCGGACTGTGTTACGGGGCGTCATGGACGTCCCCCTCCCGGGTGTTCGCCGTCCTCACCGGATCGGAACACTCCGTGGTGATCCGGGACTGGCGGCTGCCGCGCGTGCTGGCCGGCCTCGTCTTCGGCGCCGCGCTCGGCGTCGCGGGCGCCCTCTTCCAGAACCTCACCCGTAATCCCATGGGCAGCCCCGACGTCATCGGGCTCGACGCAGGCGCCTACACCGGCGCCCTGGCCGCCCTCACCGTACTGTCGGGCACGTCCGCACAGCTGGCCGTCGGCTCCGTGCTCGGCGGACTGGCCGTCGCCGCCGCCATCTACCTGCTCTCGCTCGAACACGGCTTCTCCGGTCTCCGGCTGGTGGTCATCGGCATCGCCGTCAACGCGATGGTGACCGCGATCAACTCGTGGATCGTGCTGCGCGCCGAACTGGAGGTGGCCATCGCCGCCGTCGGCTGGAGCGCGGGCTCGCTCAACGGGGTGGGCTGGGAGGACCTCGGCATCCCGTTCACCGTGATCGGCGTGCTGCTGCTCCTGATGACCACCCGGACCCACGCCATGCACCAGTCGGCGCTCGGCGACCCGGTCGCCGTGACCACCGGCGTCGGACTCGGCCGGCTGCGGCTGCTGATGGTCCTGGTCGGCGTCGGCTGCACCGCCACTGTGACCGCCGTGGCCGGGCCCATCGCCTTCATCGCGCTGGCCGCGCCGCAGATCGGCCGCCGGCTCGCGGGAGCCGCCGGGATACCGCTGCTCCCGGCCGCGCTGACCGGAGCGGTGCTGCTCCAGGGCGCGGACCTGCTGGCCCAGATGCTGCTGGCGCCCGTCGCGCTGCCCGTGGGCGTCGTGAGCACCGCGATCGGCGGTTGCTATCTGATCTGGCTGCTGACCAAGGAGGTGAGGCGCGCGTGACCGCACGCCTGACGGCGCGGGAGATCACCCTGCGCTACGGAGAACGGGTCGTGTCCACGCGGCTGACCCTCGACATACCCGACGGCGCGTTCACCGCCATCGTCGGCCCCAACGCCTGCGGGAAGTCCACCCTCCTGAGCGCCCTGGTACGGCTGCTGAAGCCGCACGCCGGACAGGTCGAGTTCGACGGGCGCGAGGTCGGCGCCTTCGGCACCAAGGCGCTGGCCAGGCAGCTCGGTTTCCTGCCGCAGGACCCCATGGCGCCCGAGGACATCAAGGTCCGCCAGCTCGTGGGCCGGGGACGCTTCCCGCACCAGTCGATGCTGGCCCTGTGGTCGGACGACGACCAGGAGGCCGTCGACACGGCGATGGCCGCCGCCGGCGTCGCCGACCTGGCGGACCGGCCGGTGCAGGAACTCTCCGGCGGGCAGCGGCAACGCGTCTGGATGGCCATGGTGCTCGCCCAGCAGACGTCCTACCTGCTGCTCGACGAACCCACCTCGTTCCTCGACATCACCCACCAGTACCAACTGCTCGGCCTGCTCGCCAAGCTGCGCAACGAGGGCCGCACCGTCGTCGCGGTCCTGCACGACATCAACCAGGCGTGCCGGTTCGCCGACCACCTGGTGGCCATGAAGGCCGGTGCGGTGGTCGCCGAGGGCGACCCCGGGGACATCGTGGACGCCACGCTGATCAAGGACGTGTTCGACCTGCCCAGCGTCGTCGTCCCGGACCCCGTGACCGGCACTCCGATGGTCGTTCCCACACTGCAAGGAGAGTAAGTTGACCACCGCGAGCGCGTCCCCCGACGGCCTCCTTCTCCTGACCGGAGCCCAACTGGGCATCTGGAACGCCCAGCGCATCGAACCCGACTCGCCGTACTACGTCGTCGGCGACGTGGTCGAGATATCCGGCGAAGGACCCGTCGACACGGAGGCGCTCGCGCAGGCGGTCCGGGCCACCACCGAGGAGGCCGAGAGCCTGCGGCTCAGGGTGTACGAGACCCCCGAGGGGCCACGCCAGGCGGTCGGCGACGAACCCGTCGCGCTGCCGCCGCTCGTCGACGTGAGTGCCGAGGCCGACCCCGCGGCGGCGGCCCGAGCGCTCGTCGACGCCGAACGCGCACGCCTGGCCGAGGACTGCCGGGCCATGACGGACCGCCCGCTGTACTCGCGTACCGTCATCAAGCTCTCCGACCGCGAGGTCTGGTACACCCAGCTCGGCCACCACCTCGTCTTCGACGGCTACACCGCCGCCATGCTCGCCCGGCGCACCGCCGCCCACTACACCGCCCTGGTGCGCGGCACGGAGCCGCCCCGCTCGACGTTCGGAGCGTTCGCGACGCTCGTCGCCGAGGACACCGCCTACCGCGCGAGCGACCGGGCCGCCGAGGACCGCGCGTACTGGGTCGAACGCTTCACCCCGCTGCCCGACGTCGACGCCGAGGACGGCCCCGGCACCTCCGGCGCCCCCGACCGCACGCTCACCGCACGGGCCGAACTCGACGCCGAGGAGACCGCGGCCCTGCGCGCCTTCGCCGACGCCGAGGGCGTCGCCTGGGGTGAGGTACTGATCGCCTGCTACGCGGCCTTCCTGCACCGCATGCTGGGCCGGACCGACGTGGTCTTCGCGCTGCCGCTGATGTGCCGGACCGGCTCGGCCGCGCTGCGCACCCCGTCCATGGCGGTCAACGTGCTGCCCCTGCGGGTGACCGTGCGCGGCGAGGACCGGCTCGGCGAGCTGAGCCGGCGGGTCGCCACCGCCATGCGCGAGATGCGCGACCACCAGCGCTACCGGGGCGAGGACCTGCCCCGCGACCTCGGCGTTCCCGGCGCCGGCGCGCTGCTGCACGGACGCGGGATCAACCTCAAGGCGTTCGACCTGACGCTGGACTTCGCCGGCGCGGCCGGCATCATGCGCAACGTCGCGGGCGGACCGCCCGAGGACATGGGCCTGAGCGTCCTGCCGACCCGGGACGGAGGGCTCCTGCTCGGCTTCGAGGTCGACGCCCGCGCCAAGGACCGGGCCGCCGTCGACAGCCTGATGAGCGGGCTGCGCGCCCTGCTGTCCGGACTGATGAAGGGTCTGCCCGTCGGCCGGATCGCCCTCGCCGGCGACGTCGACGGGCTGCTCGCCCGGTGGAGCCCGCCCGCCCTGCCCGGCACACCCCTCGACGTGCCGGCCGCGTTCGACGCGATGGCCGCAGCCGGACCCGATCACACCGCCCTGGTCTGCGGCGACGAACGGCTGACCGCCGCGGAACTCGCCGACCGGGTGCACCGGGTGGCCCGCGCCCTGCGCGCCCGCGGCGTCGGTGCCGAGGACGTGGTGGCGCTCGCCCTGCCGCGCTCGGCCGACTCCGTCGTCGCCCTGCTCGCGGTGCTCCACGCGGGCGCCGCGTTCCAGCCGCTCGACGCCGCGCACCCGTCCGAGCGGCTGCGCGAACTCATCGACGACACCCGCCCCCTCCTCGTCCTCACCGACGGCACGGTCGACGGACTGCCCTGGAAGGCACTCCTCGACGAGGCCGCGGAACTGTCCGGCGAACCCCTGACCACCGCCGAACTCTCCCGGCCCCGCGACCCCGGACACCTCGCCTACGTCATCCACACCTCCGGCTCGACCGGCCGGCCCAAGGGCGTACTCGGCCGCACCGGCGGCCTCGCCTCACTGCTGCACCACCAGCGGGCCACCGTCGTCGCGGAGGCCGAACGGGCCGCCGGCCGCCGGCTGCGCGCCGCGCACACCTACTCCTTCGCCTTCGACTCCGCCTTCGAGCACCTCGTCTGGCTGCTGTGCGGGCACGAACTCCACGTGTACGACAGCGAGACCGCCCGCGACGCCGACGCCCTGCTCGCCGCGTACACCCGCGACGGCATCGACATCGTCGACACCACCCCCTCGATGGCCACCCCGCTCATCGACGCCGGCCTGCTCGACCTGCCCCCGGCGCTGCTGCTCCTGGGCGGCGAGGCGACCCCGCCCGCCCTGTGGCGCCGGGTCGCCGCCTCGGGCATCGCCGCACGCAACATGTACGGGCCCACCGAGGCCACCGTGGACGCCACCACCGCCCGCATCGACGACGGCGAACCGGTCATCGGCCACCCCCTCGCCGGCACCCGGGTCTACGTCCTGGACAACGCCCTCCAGCCCGTCCCGCCCGGCACGGCCGGCGAACTGTACCTGGCAGGACCCCACCTGGCCCGCGGCTACCTCGGCAGGCCCGGAGCGACCGCCGAACGCTTCGTCGCCGACCCGTTCGGCGCGCCCGGCGAGCGGATGTACCGCACCGGCGACCTGGCCCGCTGGGTGCCCGGCCGGGGCCTGGAGTACGGCGGCCGGGGCGACGGACAGGTCAAGATCCGCGGCCACCGGGTGGAGACCGGCGAGGTCGAGGAGGCGCTCGCCGCCCTGCCCGGCGTCACCGCCGCCGCCGCGCGGGTCCTCTCCTCCCGGCTCGTCGGCTACATCGTGTCCGCCTCCCTCACCGGCGACGAGGCACGCGCCCGGCTCGCCGAGCGGCTGCCCGAGCACATGGTGCCCGCCGCCGTCGTGGTGCTCGGCTCCCTGCCCGTCACGCCCAACGGCAAGCTCGACCGCGCCGCCCTGCCCGCGCCCGCCCTGCCCGGCGGCGGCCGGGAGCCGAGCACCGAACGTGAACGGCTGCTGTGCGGCGTCCTCGCCGACGCACTCGACGTCGAACGGGTCGGCGTGGACGACGACTTCTTCGCCCTCGGCGGTGACAGCATCACCGCGATCACCGTCAGCAGCAGGCTGCGCGCCCTCGGTCTCGGGCTGCGCCCGAAGGACCTGCTGGCCCGCCGCACCTTCGCCGCGCTCGCCGCCTCCGCCGAACTCCTGGCGGAAGCGGTCGGCCCGGCGGACGAACCGGTCGGCCCGGTACCGGCCCCGCCCATCGTGCGCGGCCTGCTCGCCCCGCACCCGGACATCGACACGGTCGCCGGATACGCCCAGTGGACGGCCCTGCACGTCGACGCACTCACCCTGGACGACCTGGCCAGGGGCGTGCAGACCCTCATCGACCACCACGACGCCCTGCGGCTGCGCGTCGCCGAAGGACCGGAGATCCTGCCCCGAGGCGCCGTCCGGGCCGCCGTGCGGGAGACGAGCGGTGAAGAAGTGGCCGCCCTGGCCCGGCGGCTGGCCGGCGAACTCGACCCCCGCACCGGCGACCTGGTGCGCGCCGCCCTGCTGCGGACGGGAGAAGAGGCACCGGACCGGCTGGTCGTCGTCGTGCACCACCTCGCCATGGACGGCGTGTCCTGGCGCATCCTGCTGCCCGACCTCCACACGGCCTGCGCGGGCGGCACTCCCGCACCCGTCGGCACGTCCTGGCGGCGGCACGCCCAGGTCCTCGCCGAACAGGGCAGGACCGGTGCCCGACGCGGCGAACTCGCCCACTGGCGCACCGCACTGGACTCCGCGTCCCGGCTCGGCGCCCGCCCGCTGGACCCCGCACGCGACACCGTCGCCACCGCCCACCGCTCGGTCACGACCGCCTCGCCCGAGGCCACCGAGGCCCTGCTGACCACGCTGCCCGCCGCCTACCGGGCCGGCGTCGACGAGGTCCTGCTCGCCGCCCTCGTCCTCGCCCTGCGCGGCTGGGGCCTGCGCGGCGACGCCGTCACCGTGTCCATGGAGGGCCACGGCCGCGAACACCTCGACCTGGCGCGCACGGTCGGCTGGTTCACCAGCGAGTACCCCGTCCGCGTGCCCGCGTCCGACGATGTGCGCGCGATGCTCCGCGCCGCCAAGGAGGCCCGCCGTGCCGTCCCCGACGGGGGCGTCGGCTACGGCGTGCTGCGCCACCTCGACCCCGAGGCGGGCACGGAACTCGCGGTGGTCCCGCCGCCGGACGTCCTGCTCAACTACCTCGGCCGGTTCGCCCCGTTGGCCGCCGACGGCTGGCGGCTGCCCGAGCACGACGCCTTCTCGGTCACCGAGCCCGGCGCCAAGGCCCTGGAACAGGTGCTGGCCCTCAACTGCTTCGTCCACGAGGGCGACGCGCCCCGGCTCGCCGTCGAGTGGACCGCCGCGGGTGAGGTCCTCGGCCCCGACGCCCTGGCCGCCCTCCAGGACTCCTGGGCCGCCGCGCTGGACGCCCTGGCCGCGCACGCCCTGCACACCACGGGCGGGCTCACCCCCTCCGACCTGCCGCTGGTCTCCCTCGACCAGGACGCCATCGACGCCCTGGAGCGCACCGGCCGCGTCGACGACGTGCTGCCCGCCACCCCGCTCCAGGTCGGGCTGTCCTTCCACACCCTGGTCCGGGACGAGACGGACGCCGACGTCTACGTCGTCCAGGCCGTGACCACCCTGTCCGGCGAGCTGAAACCGGACCGGATGGAACGCGCCGCCCGCGAACTGCTGCGCCGCCACCCCGCCCTCCGCGTCCACCTGGGCACGGTCGGGGACGACGTGGTCCAGGTGATCCCCGCCGACGTCACCCTGGAATGGCGGCAGGACGACGACTTCCCCGAAGCGGCGCGCGCCGACCTGGAGCGCCCCTTCGACCCGGCCCGGCCACCGCTCATCCGCTTCCTGCTCTCCCGCGTAGGGCCCGCCGAGCACAAGCTCGTCATCACCAACCACCACGCCCTCCTCGACGGCTGGTCGATGCCGATCGTCGGCCGCACCCTGCTCGCGATCTACGCCGAACTCGGCGGCGGCCCCGCCGCCCCCGTCTCCCCGCCGCTGTCGGAGTACTTCCGCTGGCTGGCCGGCCGGGACGAGGAGGCGTCGCTCACCGCATGGCGCGAGGCGCTCGCGGGCGTCGAGGACGCGACCCGGCTGGCACCCGCGAGCACCGGCACCGCCGTCGAACGGCCCGGCCGGGAGACCGTCGCCCTCAGCCGCGAGTTCAGCGACCGGCTGCGCGCCTTCGCCCGCGACCGGGGCATCACCCTGACCACGGTCCTCCAGACGGCGTGGGGCCTGCTGCTCGGCAGGCTCACCGGCCGCCGCGACGTCGTCTTCGGCTGCCCGGTCTCCGGCCGGCCCGCCGAGGTCGACGGCGTCGAATCGATGATCGGCCAGCTCGGCACCACGGTCCCGGTCCGCGTCCGGTACACCCAGGACCGCACGGTGACCGACCTCATGGCCCGGGTGCACGCCGAGAGCGTCGCCCTCGCCGAGCACCACCACGTCGGACTGCCCGGCATCCAGCGGGCCGTGGGCGTCGGCGAACTCTTCGACACCATGCTCGTGATGGAGAACTTCCCGCTCTCCAGCCGCACCCGCACCCCCCTCGCCCCCGGGCTCGACCTCACCGGCGTCGACATCACCGACGCCACCCACTACGCCCTCACCGTCATCGTGATCCCGGGCGACGAGATCACCATCGGCCTCGGCTACCAGCCCCGCGCCTTCGACCGGGACACCGTGCGCGACTACGGCCGCTGGCTGCACCACCTGCTGCGCGAGATCACCGACGACCCGGCCCGGCCCGCCGTCGCGCTGCCCGCCCTCGACGCCGACGAGCGCGCCCGGATGCTGCGCACCGGCACCGAGACCGTCGCCGCGAAGGAACGCGGCCACTGGCTGGAGGAGTTCGCCGGCTGGGTCCGGCGCAAGCCGGACGGCGAAGCACTGGTCTGCCGCGACCGCAGCCTGACCTACGACGAACTCGACCGGCAGGCCAACCGCCTCGCCCACGCGCTCATCGCGCACGGTGTCCGGCCCCAGGACCCCGTCGCGGTCCTCATCGGCCGGGACGTCGAGATGACCGTCGCCCTGTTCGGCGTGGCCAAGGCGGGCGCGGTGTACGTGCCGATGGACGCGGCCTACCCGCGCGAACGGCTCGCGTACATGTTCGACGACATCTCCCCGGCGGCCGTCGTGTCGACGGGCGCCGAACTGCCCGTCGACCGCGATCTCCCCGTCCTGCGCCTCGACGACCCGGCCACCCTCGCCTCCGTACCGGACACCGACCCGGCCGACGCCCGGGCCCGGCTCACCGACGACGCGCTCGCGTACGTCATCTACACCTCGGGCACCACCGGCCGTCCCAAGGGCGTCGGCGTCACCCACCGGGGCGTGCCCGACCTGATCGCGCTCCAGGAGGAGGTCGTCGGCGTCACCGAGCACGACCGCTATCTGCACTTCGCGTCGACGAGCTTCGACGTGGCGTTCTGGCAGACCATGGTGCCCCTGCTGTCCGGCGGTACGTCGGTCATCGCACCCGAGGAGGTGCGCGTACCGGGCGACGAACTCCTCGACTACCTCGTGGAACACCGCGTCACCGGCGTGAACCTGCTCCCGTCGTTCCTCGCCGCCATGCCCGACGACCGCACCGTCGACCCCGACGTGTTCTTCGTCGTCGGCGCCGAACGGCTCGACCCGGAGCTCGCCCACCGCTGGGGCCGGGGCCGCAGGGCGCTGTTCAACGCCTACGGGCCCACCGAGGTCACCATCAACTCCACCACCTGGCACTACGACCCGGACGACGCCGGACCGCTGCCGATCGGCCGCCCCGACCCGAACGTCCGCGCCTACGTGCTCGACGGCGGACTCCAGCCCGTCGGCGTCGGCGTCACCGGCGAGCTGTACCTCGGCGGCCCGAGCCTGGCCCGCGGCTACCTCGGCCGCCCCGGCCTGACCTCCGGCGCGTTCGTCGCCGACCCGTACGGCCCGCCCGGCACCCGCATGTACCGCACGGGCGACCTGGTGCGCTGGCGGCACGACGGGCAGCTGGTGTTCCTCGGCCGCGCCGACCACCAGATCAAGGTGCGCGGCTTCCGCGTCGAGCTGGGCGAGATCGAGACCGTCCTCACCGGGCACCCCGATGTCCGCGCCGGCGCCGTCGTGATGCGCGAGGGCCGGCTCGTCGGCTACGTCATCCCGACCGACGACGCCGACCTGGACACCGCCGAGGTGCGCGCGTACCTCGCGGAGCGGCTGCCCGACCACATGGTGCCGACCGCGCTCGTCCCCCTCGACCGCCTCCCGCTGAGCCCCAGCGGCAAGCTGGACGCCTCGGCCCTGCCGGCCCCCGCCACCGTCTCCGCCGTCCGGCGCGAACCCGCCACCGAGGCGGAGGAGCTGCTGCTCGCCGTGTTCCGGGACGTCCTCGGCCGCGACGACATCGGCCCCGACGACAACTTCTTCGACATCGGCGGCGACAGCATCGTCTCCCTCCAGCTGGTCTCCCGGGTCCGCCGCCAGGGGCTCGGGCTCAGCCCGAAGGACGTGTTCGACGGCGAGACCGTCGCCGGCATCGCCGCCCGGGTCCGCGCCCTGGACGGCGAGGCCGCCCCGGCCGTCGGGGACGCCCCGCTGACCCCGGTCATGCGGGACCTGCTGCACCGCGCCGGGAAGGCCGCCGACGGCTTCTGCCAGTGGGTGGAGGTCTGCGTTCCGGCCGGTGGCGACGAGGCGGGCTGGGCAGCCGTGCTCGATGCCCTGCTGGCCCGGCACGACGTGCTGCGCGCCCGCCTGGGCGACCGGCACGATGTCCTGCACATCCCGCCGGCCGGCGAGGTGACCGGCGCCGACGTCCTGGTCCGTGTCCCGGCCGGCGGCGACCCGCGGGCCGCCGCCGACGCCGCGACCGCCGCCGCCCGGGAGGCCATGGACCCCCGCACCGGACCGATGCTGCGCGCGGTCTGGGTGGACGCGGGGCCCGACCGGCCCGGCCGGCTCGTCCTGATCGCCCACCACCTGGTGGCCGACGGGGTGTCCTGGCGCATCCTCCTGGACGACCTCCGGCACGCCCACGACGGGGGAGAGCTGACCCGGCACGGGCAGTCCTTCCTCGGCTGGGCCCGCACCCTGCGCGAAGCCGACCGGCGCCCCGAACTCCCGCACTGGCGGCGGATGACGGCCACCGAGCCGCTCACCCGCCCGCTCGACCCCGCCCGGGACACCGTGCGCACCGCCGCGCACCACGAGATCCGGCTCGACGCGGACGCCACGCGAGCCCTGGTCACCACCCTGCCCGCCGCCCACCGCACCACCCCCGACGCCGTGCTGCTGACGGCGCTCGCCCAGGCGGTACGGGACTGGCGCGGCACCCCGGAACTGCTGGTCGCCCTGGAGAGCCACGGCCGGCCGCGCGAGGTCGACCTCTCGCAGACCGTCGGCTGGTTCACCGCCGTCCACCCCGTCCGGCTCGACGCCGGCGACGACGTGCGCGCGGTCCGGGAGCGGTTGCGCGCCCAGGGCGACGGCCTCGGACACGGCATCCTCACCACGGCCGGCCTGCTCGACCCGGTCCGCCCGGAGATCGCCTGGAACTACCTCGGCCAGTACCCCGGCGCCCCGGAGACGGAGACGCCCTGGCAGCCGGCCCCGGACGCCGACCCGCTCGGCTCCGACGGTTCCGGCCCGATGCCCCTGCCGTACAGCCTCATGGTCAACGCCCTGGTGCGCGACGACGTGCTCGGGGTGCGGATCACCTGGCCGGGCGCGCTGTTCGGCGGCGCGGAGATCGAGGAGCTGGCGGAGCACCTGAGGGCGGCGCTGCTGCGGGTCGCCGCCGCACCCGAGATCAGCGCGCTCGGGGACCGGCAGGTCGCCGCCGTACAGCCGCTCACCCCCCTGCAGGAGGTGATGCTGCGGCACTCGCGCACCGAGCGCCCCGACCCGTACACCGTGCAGTCGGTGTTCTCGCTCGCGGGCCCGCTCGACACCGACGCGCTGCGGGGCGCCGGCGACGACCTGCTGGCCCGGCACCCCAACCTGGGCGCGGTGTTCCCCGCCTCCCTGGCGGTCGTCCCGGACTCGCCGCGGCCGGAGTTCCGCGTCACCGACGCGCCGGCCGACGAGGTGCTGGCCGCCGACCTCGCCGAACCCTTCGACCTCTCCCGCGGCCCGCTCTACCGGATCACCGTGATCCGGTGCGGTCACGAGCGCGCCGACCTCGTCCTGACCAGCCACCACGCGCTGTCCGACGGCTGGTCCGCCCCGCGCATCCTGGGCGAGCTGTTCGCCCTGTACACCGCGCGCACCGAGAACCGCGCGCACGGACTGCCGGACCCCGTGCCGTTCGCGGACTACCTCGCCTGGTGCGCGGAGCACGAGCCGGACCTCGACGCCTGGGCGGCCGAGCTCGACGGACTGCCCGAGGGCGACTACCTGGGCGGCGGCGGGAGCGGCCCGGCCCGGCAGGAGCCCGAGGTCATCTCGTTCGACGCGGCGCTCGTGGCCGGGCTCACCCGGCTCGCCGCCCGGCGCGGACTGACCCCCAACACCCTGGTGCAGGGCGCGTGGTCGGTGCTGCTGGCCCGGCGCTCCGGTCACCGGGACGTCTGCTTCGGTGCCATGGTCTCCAGCCGTCCCCCGGAGCTGGAGGGCGTGGAGGAGATCATCGGCCTGCTGGCCAACACCGTGCCGGTACGGGCCCGGCTCACCGGCACCCTGTCCGCCGTGCTCTCCGACCTCCAGACCCGCCAGCGCAACCTGGTCGAACACCACCATGCGGCCCTGTCCGACCTGGAACGGCTCACCGGTCGAAGCAGGCTCTTCGACAGCATGGTGGTGTTCGAGAACTACCCGGTCGACCCGGACCGCCTGCGCGAGCCGGCCCCCGGCCTGACCGTCCTCGGCACGCGCTTCCGGGAGTCCACCCACCACCCCGCCACCCTCACCGTCATGCCGGACGGCGACGGCTGGACCGGCGTGCTCGCCCACCGGGCCGGCACCGACGTCGACGGGCTCGCCGGCCAACTGGTCCACCTGCTGCGGAACATGGAGCAGTACCTGGACGAGGACGTGCGCGGCCTTCTGGAGGACCGATGACCGCGCAGTCCGCACCGGCCGCCGAACGCGTGGACAAGGATCTGCTGCGGATCGCGTTCATCCTGGTCCTCGGCACGTTCATGGCCTCGCTCGACGCCACCGTCGTCAGCGTCGGACTCGACCGCCTCACCGAGGAGTTCGACGCGTCCGTCGCCGAGATCCAGTGGGTCTCCACCGCCTATCTGCTGGCGATCGTCGCCGCCGTCCCCGCCTCCGGCTGGCTGGCCGGCCGGTTCGGCGGCCGGCGGACCTGGATCGCCGCCGTGGGCGTGTTCCTGCTCGGCTCGGTGCTGTGCGCCTCGGCCTGGTCCGCGACCAGCCTCATCGTGTTCCGCGTGATCCAGGGTCTCGGCGGCGGACTGCTGCCCGCGACCGGGCAGGCGCTGCTGGCCCGGGTCGCGGGGCCGGGGCGCACCGGCCGGGTGATCAGCGTCGTCGCCGTCGTCCCGCTGCTCTCGCCGGTGTTCGGACCGCTCGCCGGGGGCTCGGTGCTCGCCGTGGCGCCGTGGCCGTGGCTGTTCCTGGTCAACCTGCCGATCGGCATCGCGGCGGTGCTGCTGGCCCGCCGTCACGTGCCGGTGGTGCCTCCGGCGTCCCGGCGGACGGCGTTCGACCTGCGCGGGGCCCTGCTGCTCTCACCCGGCCTGGCGGTGCTGGTGTACGGGCTGACCGAGGTCGCCCACGACCGCGCCCTCCCGGCCTCGGTGGGTGTGGCGGCCGGAGTCGTGATGCTGACCGCCTTCACCGTGCACGGGCTGCGGACCCGGGGCACCCCGCTCGTCGACCCCCGGCTGTTCACCCGGCCGCCCTTCGGCGCCGCAGCCCTCGCGCTCGTGGTGCTCGGGGCCTCGGTGTTCGGCACGATGTTCCTGCTGCCGCTGTACTTCCAGTCGGGGCGGGGCATGTCGGCGTGGGAGGCCGGGCTGCTGCTCGCGCCCCAGGGACTGGGCGCGGCTGCGGGTTCGGTGCTGGTCAACCGGACCATCACCAAGGCCGCGCCGAGGTCCCTGGTCGTGACCGGCATCGTGCTCATCCTCGTCGGAACGGCCCCGTTC
Organism: Streptomyces sp. NPDC019224; assembly: GCF_040632605.1. Lineage (NCBI taxonomy): Bacteria > Bacillati > Actinomycetota > Actinomycetes > Kitasatosporales > Streptomycetaceae > Streptomyces > Streptomyces sp. NPDC019224. The sequence goes on from NZ_JBEYCF010000054.1 coordinate 21,560, forward strand.
ACCCTGCTCGGGCACGGGGTCCCGGACGCGGTGATCGCCGCGGCGCTGGTGGTCCGGGGCTTCGGCATGTCGATGATCGGCGCGCCCGTGATGAACATCGTCTACAGCCGGATCGAGCCCGAACAGCTGCCCCGGGCGGCCGGCGCGCTCAACCTGCTGAACACCGTGGGCGGTTCCGTCGGCACGGCGGCCCTGGCGGTGATCCTGCAGAACCGGCTCGCCGCCCGGGGCGCGGACACCGCCGCGGCCTTCGGCGACACCTTCTGGTGGGTGCTCGGCTTCTGCCTGTTCGCCGCGGCCGCCGCGACGCGGCTGCCCCGTACCCGGCCGAAGGAGGCGTAGGACGCGGTACGCGACGGGGCGGGAGAGGCCCAAGTGGCCTCTCCCGCCCCGTCGTCGCGCCCGTCGGCATGCGTATGCCCCGGCCGGAGCCGGGGCACACGTGCGAGCCGGGGGATCAGGGACGGCTGGTCAGATAGCCGCCCATGGAGGTGAAGTACTCCGTCGCGGGCAGCTCGCGGCCGTCCTCGGTACGGACCCGGGTGATGGCCAGGCCGCGGTTGCGGCCGGCGCGGGCGTCGGCACCGGCGACGATCACCACACCCTCGCCCTCGCGGTAGAAGATCCGGCCGGGCGTCCCGCCGTAACGGCCCTCGGACACCACAGCGGCCAGGACCTCGATCCGCCTGCCGCGGTGGAAGGCGAAGGCGCTGGGGTACGGGGCCGACTGGGCGCGCACCAGGCGCTCCAGGTCCTCGGCCGGCCAGTTCCAGTCGATCCGGATGTCCTCCTCGGACCGCTTGTGGAAGAAGGTGGCCTGCGAGCGGTCCTGCGGGGTGAACTCCGTCTGCCCGTCGGCGATCAGGGCCAGCGCCTTGGTGGTGACGGGGGCGATGAGGTCGACGGTCTTGTGGAAGAGGTCGGTGGCGGTGTCCTTCGGGCCGACGGGGACGGACTCCTGCCGGACGATGTCGCCGGCGTCGAGCTCGTCGTTCATCATGTGCGCGGTGACGCCGACCTCGCTCTCGCCGTTGATGAGCGCCCAGATCAGCGGTGAGAAGCCCGCGTACTTCGGCAGCAGCGAGTCGTGGACGTTCAGGGTGCCCCGACGGGGGAGCGCGAAGATGCGCGGCGGGATCCAGGTACGCCAGTTGTTGGCCACGATGACGTCGGGCTCGGCGGCCTTGAGGCGCTCGTAGAGCTCGTCGTCGTCCGGGCGGTTGCGGATCAGGACCGGGACGCCGTGCTCCTCGGCGAGATCGGCGACGGAGTCGCTCCAGATCTTCTCGTACGCGTGCTCGCTCCTGGGGTGGGTGACGACCAGCACCACGTCGTGCTCGGAGTCCAGGAGGGCTTGCAGGGTGCGGTGCCCCCAGGTCTGGTAACCGAACATGACGACCCGCATGGGGTTCCTCCTCGACGTAGAGACAGAGCTGGGCAAGTAAAGCAAGGCTTACCTTATCTTGCAACGGGTGCGTGAAGTGCTCCAGTTGGGGCGGCCCGGCGGTGGTCCCGCCCGGGGTGCGCCTGTCGACAGCGCTGGCGAATTAGCTTAGGCTCACCTAAGTTCATCGGGTCGCTTCCTTCGGCGTGCCCGTTCTTCGCCCGTTCCCCGCATCCGACAGGCGGCTTCCCCGCACGATGGGAGTGACATGTCACAGGCTCGTCCTGGCGACGCAGCACCGATCCACGACCTCATTGGCATCGGCTTCGGGCCGTCCAACGTGGCCCTGGCGATCGCGATCAGCGAGCACAACGCGCGCTCCGGGACGCGGGAAGCGGTGAGCGCCCAGTTCTTCGAGCAGCAACCGGCCTTCGGCTGGCACCGGGGCATGCTCATCGACGACGCCACCATGCAGGTCTCGTTCCTCAAGGACCTGGTGACACTGCGCAACCCGGCCAGTGAGTTCAGCTTCCTCTGCTACCTGAAGAGCAAGGGGCGCCTGATCGACTTCATCAACCACAAGAACCTCTTCCCGCTGCGGGTCGAGTTCCACGAGTACTTCGAGTGGGCCGCGGCCCAGGTCGACGACCTGGTCTCCTACGACCACGAGGTCGTCGGCGTCACCCCCGTCCTGCGGGACGGCGTCGTCGACCACCTGGACGTGACGGTACGGTCCGGCGAGGGACTCACCGTCCACCGTGCCCGCAACCTCGTCATCGGTACGGGGCTGCGCCCGCGGCTGCCGGAAGGCGTCGAGCGCGGGGACAAGGTCTGGCACACCTCCGAACTGCTGACCCGGGTCGGCGAGTTGGACGGCACGTCGCCCGCCCGCTTCGTCGTCGTGGGCGCCGGCCAGAGCGCCGCCGAGAACGTCGCCTACCTGCACCGCCGCTTCCCGGAGGCCGAGGTCTGCGCGGTGTTCTCCCGCTACGGATACAGCCCCGCCGACGACAGCGGCTTCGCCAACAAGATCTTCGACCCGGACGCGGTCGACGAGTACTTCGCCGCGCCCGGCAACGTCAAGCGCCGGCTGATGGACTACCACGGCAACACCAACTACTCCGTGGTCGACATCGACCTGATCGACGACCTGTACCGGGAGATGTACCGCGAGAAGGTGCTCGGCACCGAGCGGCTGCGCTTCCTCAACGTGTCCCGCCTCGCCGAGGTCAAGGAGACCCCGGAGAAGGTGCGCGCCACGGTGAAGTCCCTCGTCACCGGCGAGGAGACCCTCCTGGACGCCGACGTCGTGGTGTTCGCCACCGGGTACCACCCGGTCGACCCCCTCGGCCTTCTCGGCGGGGTCGCCGACCTGTGCCTGCGCGACGACGAGGGGCGCGTCCGCGTCGAACGCGACTACCGCGTCACCACGGACGCCGCACTGCGCAGCGGCATCTACCTCCAGGGCGGTACGGAGCACACGCACGGCATCACCTCGTCGCTGCTGTCCAACACCGCGATCCGGGTCGGCGAGATACTCGCATCGGTACTCGACCGGGGCCGCCCGTCAGCGGTCGAGGTGTCCCTGCCGGCCGATGCGGCCGCTCTGCACCCCGAGGAGATCGACCGCCCCGTGCGCGCCCGGGGCGTGAACCTGTCCGGAGGAACGACGGTCGGCTGAGTCCGTCTCGGTGAGGTTAGGCTAGCCTAAGTTTTACCGGTTCTTTCTCTGGAGGCACTGCCGCATGAGCACCAACCCGTTCGACGACCCCGAAGGCCGTTTCCTGGTCCTGGTGAACGACGAGGGACAGCACTCCCTGTGGCCGTCCTTCGCCGACGTACCGGCCGGGTGGGGCGTCGCATTCGAGGAGAACACCCGGGAGGCGTGCGTGGAGTACGTCGAGACTCACTGGACCGACCTGCGCCCCCGGTCCCTCGCGGCCTCGATGGACGCCTGACCGCTACGTGCGTCGCCTCCGGCGGGACGGCCCGCCGGAGGCGCCCCGTCCCCGTGGGCCCGAGGAAGGAACGTCTTGACCACGGCCACGCCGCGCCCCGCCCCGCTGTCGCTCCCGGCGCTCCCGCGACCGCCCCGCGTCCGCATCGCCCGCGCCGAGGACGCCCCCGGGCTCGCGGAGCTGTCCCGGCCCTTCGCGTACACCGGGGCCCTCCGCGAGCGGCCGGACTCCCTCTACGCCGCACGCGCCGCCGAATTCCTCGTGGCGGCCGGCCGCGACGGCGGGCTGGAGGGATGCGTGGGCCTGCGGGTGTACGCGGAGGAGGGGGCGCCCGTGGGCGTCCTGTACAACTTCTGCGTGGCCGGGCACCGGCAGGGACGCGGGACCGGGGCCGCGCTCCTGCGGACCGCGCCGGCCCTGGCGCGCAGCCGGTCGCTCGGCGCGCTGTTCACCGCGACCACCGGGGACGGCCGGCTGTTCCGCCGGTACGGCTTCGCGCCGGTGGCGGCCCGCCGGGCGCCGCGTGCCTGGGCCGGATCCCTGGACCCCGGGCGCAACGCGCTGATCCTCGCCCGCACCGTGTGAGCCGGATGCCGGGGCGGACACGGTCCCGCGTCCGCCCCGGAGCCCCGTGCCTCAGACCGGGCTCGCGACGTGCGCCGCGCCGGCGTCGGGCACCACGGTGGTGCCCGCGGAGTTCCCGCCGAGGACGGCCCGCAGTACCGCGTGCGGCACCCGGCCGTCCAGCACGTCCGCCCGGCTCACTCCGCCTCGTACGGCCCGCAGGCAGCCCTCCATCTTCGGCAGCATTCCGCTCGCCAGGCCCGGCAGCAGCCCGTTCAGCGCGTCCGCCGTCAACCGCCCGATCACCTCGGTGCTGTGCGGCCAGTCCGCGTACAGGCCCGCCACATCCGTGAGGACCACCAGTCGCTCCGCGCCGAGAGCCACGGCCAGGGCGGAGGCGGCGAGATCCGCGTTGACGTTGTAGACCTGGCCGTCCTCGCCCCGGGCCACGGGGGAGACCACCGGTATGTGACCCTGCGTCAGGAGGGTGCGCACCAGGCCCGGGTTCACCTCCGCGATGTCCCCGACCTGGCCGATGTCCACCGCTACACCGTCCACCAGGGCGGACCGCCGTACGGCCGTCATCGTGTGCGCGTCCTCACCGGTCAGGCCGACGGCGTAGGGGCCGTGGGCGTTGATGTGGCCCACCAGTTCGCGCTGGACGCGGCCCGACAGCACCATGCGGACGACCTCCATGGTCTCCGCGGTGGTCACCCGCAGGCCCGCCACGAAGCGGCTCTCCAGGCCCAGCCGGTCCAGCATCGCACTGATCTGCGGGCCGCCGCCGTGCACGACGACCGGGCGCGTTCCCGCGCGCCACAGCTCCACGACGTCCTGGGCGAAAGCCCGTTGCAGGCTCGCGTCGGTCATGGCGTGGCCACCGAACTTGATGACGACGGCCGGTCTCGGATCCTCTTTCATTTAGCTTAGCCTAACCTTAATTGGCTCGGCGTTGTGAAGAAGGCGCCCGCCGGCGGAGGACACCCCCTCCACCGGCGGGCGGCACCCGGCGGGAGGTCAGCCGATCTCGATGAGCAGGTCGCCCGCCTCCACCTGCTGGACCCGCCCGATGGCCAGGCGGCGCACCACCCCGGCGGACTGGGCGGTGATCGACGCCTCCATCTTCATCGCCTCGATGGTGGCGACCGTCTGACCCGCCGACACCGACGCGCCCTCCTCCACCTGGAGCGTCACCACCCCGGCGAACGGGGCCGCCACATGGCCGGCGTGGGCGCGGTCCGCCTTCTCCGCCGCCTTCACCTCGGTCGCCACCGACCTGTCCCGCACCGAAACCGGCCGCAACTGGCCGTTGAGCGTGGCCAGTACGCTGCGGAAACCGCGCTCGTCCGCCTCGGAGATGGCCTCCAGCTCGATCAGCAGCGTCACCCCCGGTTCGAGCGTGACCGGGTGCTCGGTCTCCGGCTCCAGCCCGTACAGGAAGTCCGGCGTCGGCAGCACCGACGTGTCCCCGTACGCCTCCCGGTGGGCGGCGAACTCCTTGGTCGGGCCCGGGAACAGCAGCCGGTTCAGGGTCGCGCGCGGCGACTCGCGCAGCGCCTGGCGGTCCTCGTCCGACAGGTGCGGCGTCTGCGCCCTCGTGGGCCGGCCCTGCAGCGCCCGGGTGCGGAACGGCTCGGGCCAGCCGCCGGGCGGGTCGCCCAGCTCACCGCGGAGGAACCCGATCACCGAGTCCGGCACGTCGAACTTTCCGGGGTCCGACTCGAAGTCCGCGGCCTCCACGCCGGCGCCCACCAGGTGCAGCGCCAGGTCGCCGACCACCTTCGACGACGGCGTCACCTTCACCAGCCGGCCCAGCATCCGGTCGGCCGCCGCGTAGCAGTCCTCGATCAGCTCGAAGCGGTCGCCGAGACCCAGGGCGATGGCCTGCTGCCGCAGATTGGACAGCTGACCGCCCGGGATCTCGTGGTGATAGATCCGGCCGGTGGGCGAGGCCAGCCCCGACTCGAACGGGGCGTACACCTTGCGGGTCGCCTCCCAGTACGGCTCCAGGTCGCCGACCGCCTGGAGGGACAGGCCCGTCGCACGCTCGGTGTGGTCGGTGGCGGCCACCAGCGCGGACAGCGGGGGCTGGCTGGTGGTGCCGGCCATCGACGCGACGGCCGCGTCCACCGCGTCCACCCCGGCGTCGATCGCGGCGATCAGCGTGGCCAGCTGGCCGCCCGCCGTGTCATGGGTGTGCAGGTGCACCGGCAGGTCGAACCGCTCGCGCAACGCGGTGACCAGGGTGCGCGCGGCGGGCGGACGCAGCAGCCCCGCCATGTCCTTGATGGCGAGCACATGGGCGCCCGCCTCCACGATCTGCTCGGCGAGCCGCAGGTAGTAGTCCAGCGTGTACAGCGTCTCGCCCGGGTCCGACAGGTCGGCGGTGTAGCACAGTGCCACCTCCGCGAGCGAGGTGCCGGTGGCCCGCACCGCGTCGATCGCCGGACGCATCTGCGACACGTCGTTGAGGGCGTCGAAGATGCGGAAGATGTCCATCCCGGCCGAGGCCGCCTCCGAGACGAACGCCTCGGTGACCTCGGTCGGGTACGGCGTGTACCCGACCGTGTTGCGGCCGCGCAGCAGCATCTGCGTACAGATGTTGGGCACCGCCTCACGGATCTTGACCAGCCGCTCCCACGGGTCCTCCGCGAGGAACCGCAGCGCCACGTCGTAGGTGGCACCGCCCCAGCACTCCAGGCTCAGCAACTGCGGGACGGTGTGCGCGACATGCGGCGCGACCGCCAGCAGGTCCCGGGTGCGGACCCGGGTGGCGAGCAGCGACTGATGGGCGTCGCGGAACGTGGTGTCGGTGACGGCGACGGCCGGCCGGGCCCGCAGCTCGGCGGCGAACGCCTCCGGACCGAGCTCGGCCAGGCGCTGACGGGAACCGGGCGGCGGGGTGCCCGCCGGCAGGGCGGGCAGCTTGTCCGCCGGGTCGATGACCGGCGGGCGGGGACCGTAGGGGCGGTTGACCGTGGTCTCCGCCAGGTAGCTGAGCATCCGGCTGCCGCGGTCGGCCGACGGGCGGGCCCGGGTCAGCTCCGGGTGGGCGTCGATGAAACCCGTCGTGATGCGCCCCGCCCGGAAATCCGGGTGATCGAGCACCGCGCCCAGGAACGGCAGGTTGGTCGCCACCCCGCGAATACGGAACTCGGCGATCGCCCGGCGCGCCCGGCGGGCGGCGTTGGCGAAGTCGTGGCCGTGACAGGTGAGCTTGACCAGCATCGAGTCGAAGTGCGCCGACACCTCCGCACCCGTGTGGACGGTCCCGCCGTCCAGCCGGACGCCGGGACCGCCGGGGGAGCGGTACGCGGAGATGGTGCCGGTGTCCGGACGGAAGCCGTTGACCGGGTCCTCCGTCGTGATGCGGCACTGCATCGCGGTCCCGTTGAGCGTGATGTCCTCCTGGGAGAGCCGCAGTTCGGGCAGCGTCAGGCCCGCCGCGATACGCAGCTGCGCGATCACCAGATCGCGCCCGGTGACCTGCTCCGTCACCGTGTGCTCGACCTGGATGCGCGGGTTCATCTCGATGAAGACATGGTTGCCGCGCTCGTCGACGAGGAACTCGACGGTGCCCGCGTTCACGTACCCGATGTGCCGGGCGAAGGCGACCGCGTCCGCGCAGATCCGCTCCCGCAGGGCCGGGTCCAGATTCGGGGCCGGAGCGATCTCGACGACCTTCTGGTGGCGGCGCTGGAGCGAACAGTCCCGCTCGTAGAGGTGCACCACGTTTCCCTCGGCGTCGGCCAGGATCTGCACCTCGATGTGGCGGGGTTCGATCACCGCCTGCTCCAGGAAGACCGTCGCGTCACCGAACGCGGACCGCGCCTCGCGCATCGCCGCGTCGATCGCCTCGCGCAGCTCACCCGGTTCGGCCACCCGGCGCATGCCGCGCCCGCCGCCGCCGGCGACCGCCTTCACGAAGACCGGGAAGCCGATCTCCTCCGAGGCCGCCAGGAGGACGTCCACGTCCTCCGACGGCTCGGACGACTTCAGCACCGGCACACCGGCCTCCCGGGCCGCCGCCACCGCACGGGACTTGTTGCCCGTCAGGTTCAGCACCGAAGCCGGCGGCCCGACGAAGGTGATGCCCGCCGCCGTGCACGCCGCCGCCAGCTCCGGGTTCTCCGACAGGAAGCCGTAACCGGGGTAGATCGCGTCCGCCCCCGCCTTCCGGGCCGCCTTCACCACCTCGTCCACCGACAGGTACGCCCGCACCGGATGCCCCGGCTCACCGATCCGGTAGGCCTCGTCCGCCTTGGCCCGGTGCAGGGAGTTGCGGTCCTCGTGCGGATACACGGCCACGGTGGAGATGCCGAGCTCGAACGCCGCGCGGAACGCGCGGATCGCGATCTCCCCGCGGTTGGCGACCAATACCTTGTCGAACATCAAACTCCCCAGTCGTGTCACGAGCGAGTGGCGTCAAGGACGGGCGGTACGGCACGGACACGCTTTCCCGCGTCGGAGACCGTACGGCGGTGGCGAGGTGCTCCGTGACCCTCCGGGACCGGAGCGTTCGACACCGTACCGGAGACTTCCCCCGGGATCGCGAGCGCAAAAGATGGCTTGCGTCACGCCCCGAAACGTCCCCCGGGCAGTCCTCCCGCCGGACGTTTCTCCGGTCCCCGGGAGCGCGGCCATACCGGTGGCCACGGCCGGCCCCGCCCCGCCCCCCGGCCGCCGCCGTCCGGCGCGCCCTCGCCTGCCGGAGGCCGTCGGCACGCCCTTGCGCCGGGGCCGGCCGCCGGTGACCGCATCCAGGGTCCCGGCCCGCTTCGCCCTGCGCCCGTCGGGTGAACGGCACCGGCCGGTACGGCCCTGCGGACAGGACCCCGGTACAGGACCCCGCGGCGCTCCCCGTGGGCCGGGGAGCGCCGCGGCCGGCCGTCGAGAACACCACGTCGAGGACCACCGGCCGCGCGGGGGAAGGCCGGCGCCGAGCGGCCCGGTGTTCACGGAGCAGGCAGGTCTCAGCCCGGTGACTCGTCCGGCACCGGGTCCTCCGGGTGCACCCCGGCGTTGCGGGCCTCACCGCGCCCCGAACCGGACTCGTCCGGGTCGGGGCGCTCCCGGTCGTCGTCCTCGTCGCTCCCGGTGGGCGGCGGCGTCGGCACGTCCATCGGGTCCTCGCTCTCCTGCACCTGCTGGTCGGGCATGTCCGCGGGCACCGGAGGGGGGCTCGGGGACGCGCCCTCGTGGACGGGGCCCTCTGGTCTGCGGTCGGTCATGGGGATCCTCCGTCGTCGTCCCCGCGGTCGGCGGCGGGGCATCGGTTGACTCGCGGGCCGGGTACCCGCAGTGCGTCGGCCAACTCATTGTGGGCCGGTCGGCACCGCGCGGCATTTCCTCCGGCCCGGCGCGCACCCGCAGAACGGGGGCCGCAGCCGGGTCAGCGCCGCCGGGCGAGCAGGAACATCTGCGGTTCGGGCACGGCTACCGGACCGGCGGGCACGAACATCGTGCTCTCGCGTGACAGGACGGTGAACCCGGCCTCCTCCACCAGAGCCGTGAACGCGGCCTCACCAAAACTGGTCACCTCCACCGGCTGACCCATGAACGTGCCGCTGACCCCCTCCACGTCCAACGGCACCGTCGCCACGGCCAGATGACCACCCGGCCGCAGCACCCGCGCGGCCAGGCGCAGCACGTCGGCCTGCTCCGCGCGCGACATCTGGAGCAGTGCGAAGTACATGCACACCGCGTCGAAACCACGGTCTTCCAGCGGGAGCCCGCGGATGTCGGCGCAGCGGAATTCGGCCGCCGGCACCTGGCGGGAGGCGATGTCCACCATCACCGGCGAGACGTCGACCCCCAGCACGTGGTGTCCGGCGTCGACGAGGGTCCGGGCCGTGGGCCGGCCCGTGCCGCTGCCGACGTCGAGCACCCGGGCGTGCGCGGGCAGCATCACCAGGAGCTGTTCCAGCGAGGCGCGGTGCGCGGCCGAACCGGCGAACGCCTTCTCGTAGTCGGTGCCGAGAGCGTCGAACACCTCCGCCGCGGTGCGAGGCCGTCTCCCTGACATGGCAGATTCCTTCCTGCTCCGGTCCTGTTCCGGTGCTCCCCCTTCTACTGCAACGCGCGCACCTCCGCCGCGAAAACCGCCGGGCCGCCCCCCGCGATCATGGTGGTGGCGGACGCGGTGCTGCTGGTGGGGCGGGACGAGAAGGCCCTGGGGAGCCCTGCACCGTCCGCAGCCACGAGCCGGTCGGCCGGAGGCCGTCGCCGGTCGGCCCGAGCCCGGATCGATCCGGGCCGGCAGGGGATGCGTGCCCGCGCCGGGCGGCAGCGGCCCCGGCGGATACGTACGGTGGCCGCCCGCCCGCGGCCCGAACGGGAGCAGGGGGCCGTCGACGTCGAGGAACAACAGGGGGAGGGTGTCCGGGGCGGTCCCCCGGGCACCGTACGGGCGGTCAGCGCCCGCCCGCCACCCGCAGCACCGTCCCCGTCGCGTACGACGCGTCCGGCGAGAGCAGCCACGCGACGGCCCCCGCGATCTCGTCCGGCAGCCCCGGGCGGCCCAGGGGTGTGGCGGGACCGAGCTTGTCGGGGCGCTCGGGGTCCGCGTGGAACTCGGTGCGGATGACGCCGGGGGCGACCGCGTTGACGCGGATGCCGGCCGGGCCGACCTCCTTGGACAGGCCGACGGTCATCGTGTCGACGGCGCCCTTGGCGGCGGCGTAGTGCACGTACTCGCCGGGGCTTCCCAGGGTGGCGGCGGCCGAGGAGACGTTGACGATCGCCCCGCCGCCCGACCGCGTCATGTCGCGCACCGCGCGCCGCGCGCAGAGCAGGTAGCCGAGGACGTTCACCTCCAGGGCGCGCCGCATCCCCGCCGCGTCGGCGTCGGCCAGGGGGCCGACGGGGCCGCTCATGCCCGCGTTGTTGACCAGGCCGGTGACCGGGCCCAGTCCGGCGGCCGCGGTGTCGAAGAGGCGGTCGACGTCCGCCTCGTCGGCCGTGTCCACCCGGACCGTCACACAGCGCCGGCCCGTCGCACGTACCGCATCGGCGACGGTCTCCGCCGCCGCGGAGTCCGAGCGGTAGGCCAGCGCGATGTCATGTCCCTCGCTCGCCAGCCGTACGCAGACCGCCGCACCGATGCCGCGGCTGCCGCCGGTGACCACGGTGACCGGTTGACCGTTCATGGCAGGCTCCGCCTTCCGTCGTACTCGCTTGCGGGCCATCGTAGGCGGGGGTGATCCACCGCCTGTGCGACGGGGGCCCCGCCCCGCAAACGCGACGGTGGACTGTCACCCACTCATGGAAGAGTGACAGTCCACCGGTCTGTGCGCCGTGTCGTCACACGGGGAGGCCGTTGTTCCCACGGCCGTCCTGCTGCCCGCTCTGCTCCTGGAGCTTCCGGGCCTTCTCCTGGAGCCGGCGACGCTGCTCCGGGTCGCCGGTGCGCTCCGCGGCCTCGGTCAGGTGCCGGGCCTTCTCGCGCATCTGCTGGGCTCGGTTCGCCTCTCGTGCAACGCTCATCGTCACTCCTCGGGGACGGTAGGGAAGAGCGGGCCTCTTCAGAGAAGCAGCGCGCCGTCACCAACGCACGCCGAAGCATCACGCACCGTGATGGGCGCAGGTGGGGGCGGGCGGGACGAGCCGGGCCCGGGCGCTGGCATGATCGAGGGTATGAACGAGCGCATGATCGCCGCGTGTGACGGGGCGTCGAAGGGTAATCCCGGGCCCGCCGCCTGGGCCTATGTGGTGGCCGACGCCGAGGGCCGGCCCCAGCGGTGGGAGGCGGGGCCGCTCGGTACCGCCACCAACAACGTCGCCGAGCTCACCGCCCTGCGGGAGCTTCTGGAGTCGGTCGCCCCCGCCGTGGCGCTCGAAGTCCGGATGGACTCGCAGTACGCGATGAACGCGGTCACCAAGTGGCTGCCCGGCTGGAAGCGCAACGGCTGGAAGACCTCGGCCGGCAAGCCCGTCGCCAACCGCGACCTGGTGACCCGCATCGACGAACTCCTCGGCGGGCGGGCCGTGACCTTCGTCTACGTACCGGCCCACCAGGTGGACGGCGACCCGCTCAACGCGCTCGCCGACCAGGCGGCCAGCGAGGTGGCCGTCACCCAGAGCGCCGCCGGCACCTCGCGCGGCTCGGCCGCCCCCGTTCCCGCGCCCTCCCGTGCCACCGAGGGCCGCCGCACCGGCGCCGCGGTGAAGAAGACCGGGAGCACGACCCGGAAGACGGGTGGCGCCGGGCACTCCGGCGCCACCATCCGGGCCAGGTTCGCGGGCCGCTGCCACTGCGGGAAGCCGTACGCGGCCAAGGAGATGATCGCGAAGAACGATCACGGCTGGGGCCACCCGGAGTGCCGCACGGCCTCCGCCTGACCCCCCCTCCGAGGCGGCCGCCTCCGGCCGACTTCCCCCGTACGCCCCCCAGGTGGGGCGAACCACCCGCGCGGGGAAGCGGCCCGTGCCATGATGCGGCTCCGGCGGTGCACGGGGTGCGCCGCCGGGGGAGCGCCGGGGAAGGCCGACACGCTGGGGGGCGTATGGAGAGCACGTCGACGGTGCTGCGTCAGCTGCGCGGTGCGCAGAAACCGGCCAAGGGGGTCTCGCTCTACTCCCGGTACGTGAACCGCCCGGCCGGGCGGATCTTCGCCGCCGGTGCGTACCGGCTCGGCATGACGCCCAATCAGGTCACGCTGCTGAGCGCGGTGTTCACCTTCACCGCCCTCGCCGGAGTGGCGCTCGTCCGTCCCGGGCCCCGGCTCGCCGTCCTCGTCTGCCTCAGCCTCGTCGTGGGCTTCGCGCTCGACTCGGCCGACGGGCAGCTCGCCCGGCTGACCGGGCGCGGCGGGCCCGACGGTGAATGGCTGGACCACGTCGTCGACTGCGCCAAGATGATCCTCGTCCACACCGCCGTACTCGTCTCGTTCCACCGCTGGTTCGCCCTGCCGGGCGACGGCTGGCTGCTGCTGCCGCTCGGCTTCCTGTTCGTCGCGGTGCTGACGTTCTGCGCGGGGCTGCTGCGGGAGCAGCTGGGCAAGGCGGCGGCGCGCGGCCTGCCGCCGCGGCCAACGGCCCCCGCCCCGCCCTCCGCGCTGCGGGCCGTGGCACTGCTGCCCGCCGACTACGGGGTGTTCTGCCTGGTCTTCCTGCTGCTCGGCGACGAGACGGCGTTCCGGACCGGATACGCCGTGCTCGCCGCCGTGCACGCGCTGTTCCTCGCGCTGTTCCTCGGCAAGTGGTTCAGGGAGCTGAAAGCGCTCCGGGCGCACTGACCAGCGTGTCCAGTGCCCGGCGCAGCTGGGTGCTGGACGTGTGCACGGTGTACGGGAAGTAGACGACCTCCACACCCACTTCGGCGAAGTCGCGCTCCAGCCGTCTGCCCTTCTCCGTGTCCCGCCAGTCGTCCCCCTTGAAGATGACGTCGAACCTGACCTGCTGCCAGGTCTCGACCTTGTCGGGGACGGTCTCGACGAACGCGGCGTCCACGTGCCGCACGCTCCGCACGATCTCCAGCCGTTCCGGCAGCGGGATCACCGGCCGGTGTCCCTTGGCGAGCGTGGCCATCTCGTCGGAGACGACCCCCGCCACCAGGTAGTCGCACTGGCTGCGCGCATGCCGGAGGATGTTGAGGTGACCCACGTGGAACAGGTCGTAGACCCCCGGCGCGTAGCCGACCCTGTGCACCATCGGTTCTCTCCCCCCACGGTGAACGTGATGTCCGCCGGTGATGTCCGCTCCCATCGGAAGGTTTCCGGACATGGCATCCGGTCCGGTGGGATGTCGGTATCGGTGTTGATGGTCCAACGACCTTACTGTGAAGACCACTTGCTCATCTCGTGAACGGATAAGCTCGCTTTTGGGGCTGTTCCCCGGTGGAACACCGGCGGCTCCGGGGGGAAGGGCGATCGTTCCATGGCAGACGAAGAGCACCGCGGACCGTTCGAGCACCGCCGCCTGCTGGTGGTCTCCACGAACTACGCGCCGGAACTGACCGGCATCGGCCCCTACGCCGCCCAGCTCGCCGAGCACTGGGCCGCGTCCGGTGCCGACACCCATGTGCTGACGGGTATGCCGCACTACCCGGCCTGGCGGACCGACCCGGCCTACCGGGGGGTGTGGCGGACCGAGGAGCGGCGCGCGGGCGTCACCGTCCATCGCAGGCGCCACTACGTGCCGTCCCGGCAGAGCGCGATACGCAGAGCCGCCTTCGAGGCGAGCGTCCTGGCGCACGGTCTCCTCGCGCCGCCCGGGGTGCGGCCCGACGCGGTGATCTCCCAGACGCCCAGCCTCGCCGGCGGGGTCGTAGGCGCCCGGATCGCCCGCCGCCACCGGGTGCCGTACCTGCCCGTCGTCCAGGACCTGATGGGCGCCGCCGCCGCGCAGAGCGGCATCCGGGGCGGGGACAGGGCGGCGGCGCTCGCCGCGAGGGCCGAGCGGTTCGCGCTGGGCGCCGCCACCCTCGTCGGCGTCATCCACGAGAGCTTCGTCCCCCGTGTCACCGCCTACGGGGTGGACCCGGGCCGCATCCGCGTCGTCCCCAACTGGAGCCATGTGCGGCCCCCTTCGGCCGACCGCGCCGCGACCAGGGACCGGCTCGGCTGGCGCGAGGGCACGCCCGTCGTCCTGCACTCCGGGAACATGGGCCTCAAACAGGGCCTGGAGGTCCTGGTCGACGCGGCCCGGCTCGCCCCCGAGATCCGCATCGTCCTGATGGGCGACGGCAACCAGCGCGACGTCCTGCGCGCCCGCGCCGCCGGACTGCCCAACCTCGACTTCCTGCCGCCCGCCGGGGCGGAGGAGTTCACCGACGTCCTGGCCGCCGCCGACGTCCTCGCCGTCACCCAGCGGGCCTCGGTGCTCGACATGAGCGTGCCCTCCAAGCTCACCTCGTACTTCGCGTCGGGCCGCCCCGTCGTCGCCTCCGTGGCCGACGGGGGCGGCACCGCCGAGGAGGTACGGCGTTCCGGGGCCGGACTCCTCGTCGCGCCCGAGGACCCGGCCGCGGTGCTCGGCGCCGTCCGCAAGCTGGTCGAGTCACCCGCCGAGGCCGACGCACTCGGCGCCCACGGCCCGCGTTACGTGGCACGCCATCTGGGGCGGGAAGCCGCGCTCGCCCGTTTCGACGCCCTGCTCGCCGAGGTCCTGCGGGACGACCGAGGGGAACCACACCGATGACCGAACCGATCCGCGCGCTGGAGGAGCAGGACGAACCCGCCCTGCTCAGGGACCAGTTCCGCCAGCTCCTGCGCTACCGGACCCTCCTGGTCGCCGGTGTGCTCCTGGGACTCCTCGGCAGCGGCTGGCTCGCCCTGAGCGGGGAGGACACCTACGCAGCCACCGGCGAGGTGTCCGTACGCTCCGCCACCTCCGACCCCTTCGCCGCCGGCGCCTCCGCCGACAAGGGCATCAACATCGGCTCCGAACGCCAGACCGCCGTCAGCGACGCCGTGGGCACCATCGCGGCCGGCACCCTCGCCAAGCAGGGCGACACCGTGGAGGTCGGCGCACTGCTCTCCGGCCTCCAGGTCACCAACCCGCCCAACACCCTCGTGCTCAAGTTCTCCTACACCGGCCGCACCCCCGAGCAGGCCAGGGCCAGGGCCCAGGCGCTCGCCGAGGCGTACCTGGAGATACGCCGGGAGCGCACCGAGGACAGCATCGACAACATGGTCGACGGCTACCGCGCCCAGCTCAAACCGCTCACCGAGCAACGCGACCGGCTCGCCGAGCAGGAGACCGGCACCGGCGACGACGTCACCAGCGCACGGGCCAACCTCATCGTCGCCATTTCCGCGCTCAACCAGAAGATCTCCGAACTGCGCGCGCTGGACACCACACCCGGCTACCTCAACAAGAAGCCCGTCGCCCCGCAGAACCCCACCGGGGCGGGGCTGCCGCTGCTGCTCGGACTCGGTGGCCTCGTCGGACTCGCCCTCGGCCTGCTGATGTCGTGGGTGAGGCTCGTCTTCGACCCGGCCGTCCGCTCCACCAGGGAACTCGTCCGCTCCCTGGGCGCCCCGCTGCTCGGCACCCTGCCCAGGGAACGTGCCGGGGCGCGCACCCTGCTCGCGATCGGGCGCCCCGGCAGCAGGCTCGCCGAGGAGTACCGGGCGGTCGCCTTCCGGCTCGCCTACGACCCCTCCTTCGCCGAACGCCGCCGCCTCCTGGTCACCGCCCCCCGGGGCGACAACGACATGGCGCGGGCCGCCGCCGCCAACCTCGCCGCCGCCTTCGCCGAGATGGGCCGGGACGTCCTGCTGGTCGAGGCCGACCTGCGCACCCCGTCCCTGGCCGGCGACCTCGGCGCGGCCCACCCCGGCGGCCGGGGCCCCCGGTGGGCCGCCGGCCGTGAGGACCGCGGCTGGCCCTTTGACAGCCGCGCCAACGTCGACGTCCCCGGGTCGGGCGCCTTCACCCTGGTCGCGGGCCGCCGCACGGAGAACGTGCCGCGCGCGCTGACCTCCGCCCCCGTCAGCCGCATCCTCGCCGAGGGCGGCAGGCCCGGGGCGGTGGTCATCGTGCTCGCCCCGCCGGTCCTCTCGTACGCCGACGCCGTCGCCCTCGTCGACCGCGTCGAAGGCGTCGTCATCGTCTGCCAGCCGCGCGAGGTGCACCGCAGCGACCTGGAACGCATCCGCGAGATCATCGGCGCGGCGGGCGGTTCGGTCCTCGGCACCCTGCTCCACCCCGGATACGCCCGACTGGACCGGCGGGCCCGCCGGAAGGCCGCCCGGGACCGGCCGCGGGGACGGCAGCCGGCCGCGCCGGACCCCGAGGCGCGGGGCAGGTACGGCGATCCCGGGGTGACCGGCCGCACCGGTGACCCCGCCGAGACGCTCGGCCTGCGCACCCTGGACAGCGGCACCGGACGCGGTGGCCGCAGCAGCGCCGCCGGACCCGGATGAGGGCCCGCACCGCGATCGTCTGCTCGGTCGCGGACCAGGGGGTGGCGGCCCTCACCAACATCCTGGTCCTGGTGGCCGCCGCCCGGCTCTCCACCGTCGCCGGCTTCGCCCGCTTCTCCGCCGTCTACCTCGTCTTCACCGTGCTGCTCGGCCTCTCCGGTGCCCACACCGGCCAGCCGCTCGTCCTGCGCCGGGGCGTGGGCGAGGACATCCGAGGCGCCTGCCGGTCCGCCGCGTCCTTCACCCTGCTCGCCGCCACCGCCCTCGGCGGGCTGCTCGCCGCCGTCTGCGCGCTGCTGCCGGGCTCCACGGCCCGGGCCCTGATGACCCTGGGACTGGTGCTGCCGGTGGTGCTCGGGCAGGACATCGCCCGTTACGCCTTCGCCACGCTGCACGCCCAGCACCTGGCCCTGGCCGCCGACACCCTCCGGCTGGTATGCGTCATGGCCGCGCTGGCCGTCCAGCCGCACGGGGCGCCGGCCGCCCGGCTGGTCGCCGTCTGGGGGCTCTCCGCCCTTCCCGCGCTCCTGCTGTCGGCGGCCGCCCTGCACCGCAGGACCGCCGGCGGAGCCGTGGCGCTGAAGCCGATGTTCTCCAAGGGGCACCTCGGCCGACGGTTCGTCGTCGAGTTCGGCGTGGGCAACGCCACCTCCCAGCTCTCCGTGCTCGGCCTCGGAACCGTGGGCAACCCCCTCGTCGTCGGCGCCCTGCGCGGCGCCACCACCCTCTTCGGCCCGCTCAACGTGCTGTTCACCTCTGCCACCGGCTTCGGCCCCCCGCTCCTGGGCCGACTCGCCACCGACCGGCTCCGGGTGCGCGCCGCCGCCGCGCTGGCCGCAGTCCTGGCCCTGACCGCCGCCTCCTGGGCCACCGTCCTCGCCCTGCTGCCCGGCTCCGCGGGCCGGCACCTGCTCGGCGCCACCTGGCCCACGGCGGCGGCGCTGCTCCCGGCCACCGGCAGCCAGTACGCGGCGATGGCCGTCGGCACCTGCGGGCTGCTGGCCCTCCGGCTCCTCGACCCGCGCACCACGCTCTCCATCCAGGTGGTGTTCTCGCTCGCCGCGGTCGCCTTCCTCACCGGCGGCTACGTACTCGGCGGGGTGACGGGCGCGGCCTGGGGCCAGTGCCTGGGGTCCGTCTGCAAGGCGGTCGCCACCTGGGTCCGGGTGGCCCGGCTGACCCGGAACGGCGCCCCGGCCGGGGCACCCGTCAGCGCGGACGCCGCCCGGACCTGAAACTGGTCACCAGTGCCAGGCACAGGGCCGCGATCGCCAGCTTCCCGGCGGCCTGCAGCAACGGGCCGCGCAACAGGATGAAGGTGTACCCGGCGATCAGCGGCACCGCGATCGCCGGCACACTGCCAGGACCCGGCCCGTCCCGCGAGACCGCCCGTTCGTAACGGCGGTCGGTGCGTGCGGCCCCGTACCCCGTCAGCGCCAGGCCGCCGGCGACGCCCACCGCCCCGAAGTCCACCCAGAGCTCGGCCCACAGCGGCGCGGAGAGGTTGGTCATGTTCATCCCCATCCACTGCCCGACGCGCACTCCGGTGTCCTCCGGCTTCCCGCTCCACGCCGCCCGGGGCACGAAGAAGAAGGCGGATCCTGCCAGTTGCCGCCCGTAGGTGTGCCCACGGGTGCCGACCCACGAGATGGTGTTGGCGAACATGACCGTCTGGTCGTAGTCCTTCGTGGCCAGCGGCTCGAACACCGACGACGACTGGACGGGCCGGTACCCCTCGTCGTCGTAGCGGAACCGGTCCGCGTACGGGAACAGGACCAGCGCCCCGACCACCCCCAGCGCCAGCACCGAACGGTACATGGCCGCACTGCGCGGGAAAGCCGTGAACAGCAGCGAGACCAGCACCGTCAGGAACCAGTAACGGGCGTTGGAGACGGGGTTGTTCACCACGGCGTTGACGGCCGCCAGCGCGCACCAGACCAGGACGGTGGAGGGCGAACGCCTGGCCCGGCGCGAGGTCACCAGCCTGCGCGTGCAGAACAGCAGCGCCAGCAGCGCCGGTACCGTCCCGAAGCCCTTGAGGAACGCCGAGCCCACCTGGGACCCGCCCGACGCCACCCCGCTCTCGGCCACCGACGCGCTGATCTCCTGCCTGCTGGAGAAGAAGACCGCCGGCCCGCCCACCTTCAGCACGTAGTACCCGCTCGCCGCGAACGCCACCAGCACCAGCAGCCGCAGCCGCACCGGGTGAGCGGTGGCACCACGGCCGTCGCCGCGCACCGCAGGGCGACGGCGCAGCGGCCGCCGCGACGCCAGCAGCGCCCCCAGATCGAAAGCGGCACAGCCCACCAGTACGAGCGCCACCGCAGTCACCAGGTCGGCGCGCGGCCCGACCACCGGCGTCGGCGTCTGGCCGATGACCGCCTGGGCGAACGGCGCCACCCCCATCGCGATGTACACGAACATCCAGAAGACGCCCTGGAGCAGCCGCCGCCGCGTGGAGAGGACCATCGTCGCGAGCCGGGCCCCCGAGTAACAGGTCAGGACGAGCTGCAACCAGTACGCGGTGTCCCGGACCCCGGTGCCGGGCTGGGCGGCGATCAGGGCGGGCAGGAAGCACACCAGGCCGAGGATGAGCGGTACGGCCAGCGCCCGCGACAGCATCGCCCAGGACAGCGGCGCGGCGGGGGCCCCGGCCGCCCGCACGGACACGGCCGGCACCTCATCCCGCACGGACGCCATCGACTCCCCGTCCCCGAACCTCGGTTGTCTGCCAACACCTTAACGAATCACCACACTTGAGGAGATGTGACGACTAGTCTGTGCGGAGCCGGACGAGGGCGAGGGGGACCCTGGTGAAGATCCTGCACATCGTCACGCTGCACACCCCGGACCACGCCTTCGGCGGTCCGACCCGGGTGGCCCTGAACCTCTCCAAGGTCCAGCGCGCCGGAGGTGACGACGCCAGGATCATGGCGCTCGGCGACGGCTTCGACGGCCCGCTGCCGCGCGAGGTGGAGGGCGTGCCCGTCCACCTCTTCCAGGCCCGCCACGTGCTGCCGGTGTTCGAGGTCAGCGGGATCACCTCCGGCGCCCTGCTGAGGGCCGCGCACCGCATGATGCGCGGCGCCGACCTCGTCCACGTCCACCTGATGCGCGACCTGGTCACCCTGCCCGCCGCCCTGCTCGCCCTGGCCTCCGGCACACCCCTGGTCGTGCAGACCCACGGCATGGTCGACCCGACCCGGAACCGGGTCGCGCAGCTGACCGACCTGCTGGGCGTACGCAGGGTGCTGCGCGGCGCCGACGCGGTGCTCCACCTCACCGAGGCCGAACGCGTCGACATCAACGCCGTCGCCGCCCCCGTGGCGCTCACCCGGACCGTGCGCCTGGTCAACGGGGTGCGGCCGCAGGAGTTCAAGCCCGCCCGCGAGCCGGGCCGCCCGCCCACCGTGCTGTTCCTCGCCCGCATCCAGGAGCGCAAGCGCCCGCAGGACTTCGTCGCCGCGATGCCCGCCGTCCTGGCCGAGCACCCCGACGCCCGCTTCGTGCTCGCCGGCCCCGACACCGGCGCCCTGCCCGGCACCCTCGAACTGGCCCGCGCCCTCGGCGTCACGGACTCGCTCGACCACGTCGGGCCACTGGGCCACGAGGAGGTGCTGGCGGCGGGACGGGAGGCCGATGTGTACGTCCTGCCGTCGATCGAGGAACCCCTGGGCGTCTCGGTCCTCGAAGCGATGTCCGTCGGCACCCCGGCCGTGATCACCCGCACCTGCGGCCTCGGGCCCGACGTGGCACGGGCCGGGGCCGGCCGGGTCATCGACAGCCGGGTCGGCGAGGACGCGGCCAACGCGGACAAGGTCGCGCGGGCGATCC
Source organism: Streptomyces sp. NPDC019224 (assembly GCF_040632605.1). NCBI lineage: Bacteria > Bacillati > Actinomycetota > Actinomycetes > Kitasatosporales > Streptomycetaceae > Streptomyces > Streptomyces sp. NPDC019224. The sequence goes on from NZ_JBEYCF010000054.1 coordinate 42,169, forward strand.
TGGAACTGCTGGAGCCGGCCGCCAACTCCCAGGCGGGCAAGGCGGCCTGGGAGCTGGTCAACGAGCACTTCACCATCGAGGTCGTCACCGGTACCCTCCGGCGGACCTACGAGGACGTGGTCCGCCGGAGGAACGGAAGCGTCAAGAAGAGGGCCTCTCCCGCGACTTGAGGGCGATCTGCCACCGGTAGAAGCTCATCGCCAGGGCGAAGTCGAACCCGGCGCGCCCGTCGAGGAAGCCCCGTCGGTAGACGTACATGTAGACGAAGGACACCAGCGGCTTGAACGGCGCCCGGTGGAACAGCTGCCCCTGCCGCGACTTGGCCCGGCGCACCTGCTCCTTGACCTCCGGGTGGTGGTTCAGCCACGCCTCCCAGTCCGCGTACCGGTTGTGCCGCTCGAACCAGGCGGACACCGGGTCCAGGTCCTGGTGCTCGATCGGGTGGCGCAGCGCCGCCGTGCTCTGCGCGACCGGCTGGTAGTGCCCCTCCACCTCGCCGATGCCGGGAGCGTCCAGATCACCCACCTCCGGGTAGTGGCAGCGGGTGCGGTCGGTCAGGGAGCGTTTGCGGATGGTGTAGCCGTGCCGCAGCCGCTTCCCGGAGAACCAGTAGCCGAGCGGGATGTCGTACGCCGCGGGCTTCGGCGCGTCCGGATCGGCGAAGACATCCCGCAGCTCGGCCAGCAGCCCCGGGCTCAGCCGCTCGTCCCCGTCGAGCAGCAGGATCCAGTCCAGATCCGTGCGGACGTGGTCCAGGCACCACTGCTTCTTGCGGGGGTGCCCGCCGTCCCAGGTGTACGGGACGACGTCGGCGCCGCACTCCGCGGCGATCTTCGCCGTGTCGTCGGAGCTGTGCGAGTCGACGACGACGACCGCCTCGAAGTGGTCGATGACCGACCGTACGGCCTCCGCGATGTTGAGTCCCTCGTTCTTCGTGGGGATCGCCACGGCTATCGGCAGCTTCTTCATCCCTTGTCCCCTTCGGGCAGCCAGGCGTAGCAGCCTGTGGAGGTGAAGGCGAGGGCCGCCTCCGGAATCGTGAGGGTGGTCTGCTTCCCGTCACCCGAGGAGCCCGACACCAGGACCTTGCCGCCGGGGCCGGTGACCTCCCAGGCGCAGTTCCGGGTGGGGGAGACCTCCCGGTAGCGGCCGGGCCGCAACTCCTCGCCCCGGTGCACGCCGTCGGCGTACCCGTGCGAGGCCCGTTCCACCACGTCCTCGTGCTGGGTGCACAGATGGGCTACGGCGGGTCCGGCGTCGGCGATCTCACCGCTCACGACGGCACCGGCCGCCATGTCCCGGTCGACCTTGACCAGGTAGCTCAGCCGGTCGCAGGTCTCCTGCCCGGTCTGCAGCACCGCCGCCGGGTCCGTGCCCACGGGCACCCGGTCGGTCAGGTACTCCTTCTGCTTCCTGGTGAACGTGCCGGTGGCGGGCGTCAGCCGGTCGGTGGGAGTCCTGGGCGGCTCGCTGCCGCGGGCGGCCCGCGGCCCGGTGGACGCGGAACCCGGCGGGTTGGTCCCCACCCCCGCCACGGGCCCCGGCGAGGCGGCCGGGGCCGCGCCCGCCGCCCTGTCGCCGCCGTGCTCGCCGCCGCCGTGCTCGCCGCCGGAGGACGAGCCGCAGGCGGCCAGCGCCGCCGTCGCGAGGACGACGGCGGCACCGGCCAGGAACGGATACCTCATCCACCCGTCCTCAGCGCGTAGTGGGCACTGACCTGGGCAGCGGTCAGCGCGGCCGGGTACACGGCGGTCTCGTCGATCTGCCCGGCGAAGAAGTTGCTCGTCGGACGGTTCGGCCAGGTCGCGAGGTTGTCACCGCCCACCCGCCAGTAGCCGGTGTAGCTCGCGTTCTTGGTGTACCGCGAGTTCGAGGCGCGGAGCTGCCCGTCCACGTACAGGGCCATGCCGCCGGAACCCTGGGTGGCGACGACGTGGTGCCAGGCACCGTCGTTGTAGGCCCCGGTCGTGCTCACGGTCTGGCCGCCGCCGTTGGAGGTGCCGAAGGTCAGACGCCCGTTGTTGAGCATGTACACATGCTTGTCGTACTTGCCGCTCAGTTCCAGGGTGTTGCTGCCGAAGCCGATGATCTTCCCTCCCCGGGTCGTCGTCGTTCTGATCCAGGTCTCCACGGAGTACTTGGCGGTGTCGGACCGGCTCCGGTTGCTGTACGCGTACTGCGTGGTGCCGTTGAACCCGATGGCGGTCGAGGGTCCGGACACCGCCGCGGGAGTCTGCCGGTAGGAGGGCGAGTTGCGCAGGAAGCCGTTGTCGAGCCCCGCCCCCGTGTCGGCGGCGAAGGTGGACGTGCCCTCGTCGTAGCGCCAGTACAGGGTCGCGCCGTCGGAGAGCACCCTGGCCGGATAGCTCTCCGCCTCGGCCGTCACGGTCGCGCTCACGGCGGGCGACTTGGCGCTGGTGTTGGTGCCGTCGCTCGCGGTGATCCGGTAGGTGTGCGTCTCACCCGGCGCCACATCGGTGTCCGTCCACCGCAGCTGCGGCCGGTCCCAGAACACGGAGTAGCCCGTCGTGGTGTGGACGGGGGTGCTCGCCCCGTCCTTGTAGACGCGGTACGTGAGCGTCCCGTCGTCCGTGTCGAAGCTCGTCTGCCAGTTCACGTCCACCTTGCCCGGCGCGACCGTGGAGACGCTGACGTTCGGCACCCAGGGCGCCCCGGTGTCCGGACCGTCGGCGAACCGGGTGAGCCCCTGCTGCGCCTTGCTGTTGACCGTGGTGAACTCACCGCCCACCCAGAGGTAGTGGCGGCCGCCCTTGCCGGTCTGCGCCATCACGCGCGGGCCGACCGGCTCGCCGATCCCGTCGTTGGTGTCGGGGAACCACGGCAGCAGCTTCGGATCGTCCACCGACTGGGCCAGCAGGTGCTTGCGCGGCTGGTCGGGGAACGCGCCCATGGAGGCGCAGTCGTGCGCGTGACTGCCGCTGTAGAGCACCCCCTCGTGCACGAGTACGGCCTGGGTGGCGCCCAGGCAGGTGTCGCGCCAGACCTGGTCGAAGGTGGTGAGGTCGAGGGCGATCCGGCCGTCGAACACCCCGCCGCCGGTGCCTTCGTTGGCGGTGTAGAACTGCTTGGCGTCGCTGGTGAGGTCCTGCACCGTGGAGGTGTTCGGGATGAAGCCCGGGTAGCTCCTGTCCAGGGCGCCGGTGGTCGCGTTCACCACCGCGAGCGCGTGGGTGGAAGTGCTGTTCACGGTGAAGAAGTCCCCGCCGAGCACCACGTGCCGCCCGTCCGGTGTGACCTCCACCGCCCGGCCCACCTCGTCCGCGTTCGCCGTCCACGGCTTCAGCGCGGCGCCGGTGGTGACGGCGGCGAAGTAGTTGCGGGGCTGCCCCGCCACGGTATTGAAGTCGCCCCCGAGGTACACCGTGTCGTCGGTGACCGCGAGCGCCCGCACGGTGGCGGAGACGGAGACCTTGAAGTCCTGGCGCGGGGTGCAGGTGGCGGTGTCGATGGCCGCGATGTTGCTGACGCCCACGCCGTTCACCGCCCCGAACCGGCCGCCCGCGTACAGGGTTTCACCGTCCGGGGACAGGGCCAGCGAGCGTACGGTCGCGGTCCCCGAGGAGAGCGTGAACGACAGGGAGCAGTCGGTGGGCGCCCCGGTCGCGGCGTCGAACGCGGCGAAGTTCACCGCGGGCTGCTCGGAGGTGCCGGAGGCGGCGCCCGGCGGCCGCAGGGTGGAGAAGGTGCCGCCCGCGTAGACCACACCCTCCGCCGACGCGGCCATCGACCAGACGATGCCGTTGGTCTGCCAGGTGGACAGGTCGTCCGCGGTGATCGAGACGGGCGGGGTGAGGGCGGCGGCCGGGGGACCGGCCGCCGCGGCGGCGCTCAGGGCGCCGGCGAGCAGGCCGAGCGCCGCGGCCGTGGCCCGCGTCCGGCCGCGTCGGCGCCCTGTGGTTGCTTTCATCATTCAGCTCCGAAGGTGAGAACGAGCTGCGGCCGGTGGGCCGCGGCTGCTGCCCCGCCCGGCCGCACGGACCGGCCGTCCGGCTGTCGGTGGGGGCGGATGAGGGGGCGGAGCCCGGGGGCCCGCCCGTACCGGCGCGTTCTGCCCCCACCACGGCACCGGTGGGGGTGGGGGTCGCGCGGGGGTCCTTGGGGCGTGTCCGGCCCTGATCCGCCGGACACGCCCTACCGGTCGACTCGCACAGCGGTCCCGGCGAGTTCGTCGGCGAGTCTGCGCACATCGGCGTCGACCATGATCCGGGCCAGCTCCCGCGCCCGTACGGCCGGCTTCCAGTCCAGCAGCTCACCGGCCTTCGAGGCGTCCCCGATCAGCGCGTCCACCTCGCTGGGCCGCTCGTACTTCGCGTCGTAGCGGACGTGCTCGCGCCAGTCGAGGCCCGCGTGCTCGAAGGCGTACTCCAGGAACTGCCGCACGCTGACGCCCTCACCGGTGGCCACCACGTAGTCGTCCGGGGTGTCGCACTGGAGCATCCGCCACATCGCGTCCACGTACTCGGGGGCGTAACCCCAGTCGCGCACCGCGTCCAGGTTGCCCAGGTGCAGCAGGGTCTGCATCCCCGCCTTGATCCGGGCCACACCCCGGGTGATCTTCCGGGTCACGAAGGTCTCCCCGCGCCGCGGCGACTCGTGGTTGAACAGAATCCCGTTCACCGCGAACATCCCGTACGCCTCACGGTAGTTGACCGTCGCCCAGTACGAGTAGACCTTGGCGACGCTGTACGGGCTGCGCGGGTGGAACGGGGTCAGCTCGTTCTGCGGGGGCGGGCTGGCGCCGAACATCTCCGACGAGGAAGCCTGGTAGATCCGGGTGTCGACGCCACTGGCCCGTACCGCTTCGAGCAGCCGGATCGTGCCGAGACCCGTGACGTCGCCCGTGTACAGCGGCGCGTCGAAGGAGACCCGCACATGCGACTGGGCGCCCAGGTTGTACACCTCGTCGGGGCGGATGTCCCGCAGCAGGTTCACCAGCGCGACCCCGTCGGCGAGATCGGCGTGGTGCAGCACGAAGGACCGGTCCTCCTGCTCCGGGCCCTGGTAGATGTGGTCGATCCGCTCGGTGTTGAAACTCGACGAACGGCGGATCAGACCATGGACCGTGTATCCCTTCCGGAGCAGCAGCTCGGACAGGTACGAACCGTCCTGTCCGGTCACCCCGGTGATGAGCGCGGTCTTCGCCACGTTTCCCCCTTCTGCGGTTGCCCGTAAGGCAGTTGGTCGTGGAATCTCAAGGAATGAGCGATCCGGGTAAAACGTCACGGTTTCACCCGGCTGCTGGCACAATCCGGCAGCATGACGACTGATCTCCCCGGCCCTCCCCGGGAACGAGCCCCGTCCCTGTTGCGCCCCGGCGCCCGCGTGTTCGTCGCCGGCCACCGGGGCCTGGTGGGATCGGCGGTGGCGCGCCGCCTCACCGCCGACGGCCATGAAGTGGTCACGCGCGGCCGTGACCGCCTCGATCTGCGGGATGCCGGGCGGACCGGCGCCTTTCTGCGTGACATACGCCCGGACGCCGTGGTCCTGGCCGCCGCCAGGGTCGGCGGGATCATGGCCAACAGCACGTATCCCGTGCAGTTCATCGAGGACAACCTGCGCATCCAGCTGAGCGTGATCGCGGGCGCGCACGCGGCGGGCACCGAGCGGCTGCTCTTCCTCGGTTCGTCGTGCATCTATCCGAAGCGCGCTCCGCAGCCGATCCCCGAGAGCGCCCTGCTCACCGGCGTTCTGGAGCCCACCAACGAGGCGTACGCGCTGGCGAAGATCGCCGGCATCGTGCAGACGCAGTCCTACCGACGCCAGTACGGCGCCTCCTACATCAGCGCCATGCCGACCAATCTCTACGGCCCCGGCGACAGCTTCGACCTGGAGACCTCGCACGTCCTGCCCGCCCTGATCCGCCGGTTCCACGAGGCCCGAGAGGCTGGCGCGCCGGCCGTCACGCTCTGGGGGTCCGGGAACCCCCGGCGCGAGTTCCTGCACGTCGACGACCTCGCTGCCGCCTGCGTCCTCCTGCTGGAGCGCTACGACGACGACGCACCCGTCAATGTCGGCTGTGGACAGGACCTCACCATCCGCGAACTCGCCTCTCTGGTAGCCGATGTGACGTCGTATCAGGGAGAGACCGTCTGGGACACCGGCAAGCCCGACGGCACCCCGCGCAAGCTCCTGGACGTCTCCCGGCTGACCTCCCTCGGCTTCGCACCGCGCATCCCGCTGCGGGAGGGCATCGCGGAGACGTACTCCTGGTGGCTCCGGCAGCAGGCCGCGTAGCCGCCGCCCGGCCGGGTGGCCCGCTCCCGTCCACGACGGGCGGGTCACCCGGCGCCGGCCGCTGTCCCCGGCGCGCATCCGCCCCCGCTCTCAGTACGCCCCGCGGCCGTCGGTGACGGCGCGCAGCGTACGGGCCATGAGCCCCATGTCCGTGGCCACCGACCAGTTGTCGACGTACCAGAGGTCGAGCGAGACCGTCTCCTGCCAGGAGAGGTCGGACCGGCCGCTGACCTGCCACAGGCCCGTCAGGCCGGGTTTCACCGCGAGTCGGCGCAGCTCGCGGTCGTCGTAGCGGGACACCTCGTCCGGCAGCGGCGGACGAGGGCCGACCAGGGACATGTCACCCTTCAGTACGTTGATGAGCTGGGGGAGCTCGTCCAGCGACGAGCGGCGCAGCAGACGGCCCAGCCGGGTGACCCGCGGATCCCGGCGCATCTTGAACATCGGGCCGTCGTTCTCGTTCACCGCCTCGAGCCGCGCCTTGTGCCGTTCGGCGTCCACCACCATCGTGCGGAACTTCCACATCACGAACGGATGGTTGTGCCGGCCCTGGCGGATCTGCCGGTGGAAGACCGGTCCCTTCGAGGTGAGCCGGACCGCCGCCGCGATCAGCAGCAGCAGCGGGCCCAGCACGATCAGTCCGCATGCGGCACCCGCCCGGTCCACCGCCGCCTTCATGGCCGGCTGGAGCCCCCGGCGCAGCGGCGGCACGATGTGCAGCAGGGTCAGCCCGGCCGCCGACGAGGGACGGATCCGGTCCGCCGCGGTCTCCGAGAGGTGCGAGAGCACGGACAGTTCGAGACCGCCGTCGTGCAGCCCCCAGGACAGCCGCCGTAATCGCTCCTCGGTGAACCCCGGCCCCGGCACCACCAGCGCCAGGTCCGCCTCGTGGGCGAAGGCCGCCCCCAGCACCGTCGACGCGTCGTCGCCCGCCGGTGCCGGAGCCAGCCGTCCCGGCACCGGGACCTCGCAGGTCAGCGCCGCCGGACCGACCGGCAGGGCCGCCACGACGAGATAGCCGTGGTCCTCCCGCGAGGTCAGCAGCCGCACCGCCCGGTCCACCCCCGCGGCCTCACCGACCACCAGCACCCGGCGTACCGTCCTGCGCCGCCCGGACCAGGACAGCCGGCGTACCCATGAGGCGCCCGCCCCCGTCAGGAGGCCGGGGATCAGCGCCACCACGGCCGCCGCCGGGTCGATGGACGGGGCGGCGACGGTCCACAGCACCGCCAGCACGCCTATGAGCAGCAGCCAGTCCGCGGGCGTGGCCAGCGCCCCCAGCGGGCGGCCCGGCAGGCGGGGCGCGTACCGCCCTCGCGAGGCCCGGACCCCGCACCACACCAGGGTGGCCGCGAGCGCCCCGGCCAGTGCCTCCGGCTGCCCGTCGGCGCGGAGCACGAGCCAGGCGGGCAACCCCAGGCCGGCGGATTCGGCGCACACGACCAGCGGCAGCGGGCCGATGCCGCTGCCCGGTGCGCCGGCACCGCGTTCGCGCCGAACGGTCGGGGCCTGCCGCGGGTGGCCGAAGCCCTGATCGCGCGGAAGGCCGGACGAGGTCCGCGGCCGTGGCGCCCCCGCCAGTCCCACGTGCCTCGGTGTATCGGATTCGGGTAGCTCGACATGCCCCATGAACCCCCCAGTCACAGTCGCATCTCCACAAACGGGGCGCATCCGCCGATCCTGTGGACTGACGGATGCGCCCTCGCTCGTGCACGATATCCACACACGTGGCATTTCGCTGGAGTTCCGGTGAAGTTCAGACAGGCACGGTGATCCGGCACTCGTCCCGATCCGTACCGGATCTCAGGTTCTGTGCGTACCTGTCGGTATGTGGGACATGCCCCAATCAGTTGGTGTGCGGATATGTACCCCGGTTCACCAACTACCGTACGTGCTCGCCCGGTTGCGCGGGTGGTATTCGGGCCGCTCGCCGCCGGGGCCCGCCGGGCCGTCTGGGAGAATGCGGCGTCGGGAGCAGGTGCCCGGCCACGAGTGGAAGAGGGACGTACGGTGACCCCCGCGGAGAAGAACTGGGCCGGCAACATCACCTTCGGTGCGAGGCGGCTGTGCGTACCGAGATCGGTCCGCGAACTGCGTGAGACGGTGGCCGCCTCCGACGTGGTACGCCCGCTGGGCACGCGGCACTCCTTCAACGCCATCGCGGACACCCCCGGCGACCACGTCTCGCTCGCGGGACTCCCGCGCGTCGTCGACATCGACTCCCCGGAGCGGACCGTCACCCTCACCGCGGGGCTCCGTTTCGGCGAGTTCGCGGCCGAACTGCACGAGCGTGGTTTCGCCCTGGCCAACCTGGGTTCGCTCCCGCACATCTCGGCCGCAGGCGCCGTCGCGACCGGCACGCACGGCTCGGGCGTCGGCAACCGCTCCCTGGCGGGCTCCGTCCGCGGCCTCACCCTGGTGACGGCCGACGGCGGAACGCGGACCCTGCGACGCACCGACGAGGACTTCGCCGGTGCGGTGGTGTCCCTCGGCGCGCTCGGCGTGGTGACCGCACTCGAACTGGACCTCGTGCCCGCCTTCGACGTACAGCAGTGGGTCTACGAGGGCCTGCCCGAGGCCACGCTGACCGCGCGCTTCGACGAGGTGATGTCCGCCGCCTACAGCGTCAGTGTCTTCACCGACTGGAGCCCCGGACCTGTCGGCCAGGTATGGCTGAAGCAGCGGGTGGGGAGCGAGGGGCCCGGGGGGATGCCCGCCGGGTGGCTGGGCGCCCGGCTCGCCGACGGCCCCCGGCACCCGATCCCCGGGGTGCCGGCGGTGAACTGCACCCGGCAGCAGGGTGTGCCCGGCCCCTGGTACCGGCGGCTGCCGCACTTCCGGATGGAGTTCACCCCGAGCAGCGGTGACGAGCTCCAGTCGGAGTACTTCGTGGCCCGCGCGGACGCCGTGGCGGCGTACGAGGCCCTGGCCGGGCTGCGGGAACGGATCGCCCCGGTGCTCCAGATCTCCGAGATCCGCACCGTCGCGTCCGACGATCTGTGGCTGAGCCCCGCCCACGGCCGGGACTCGGTGGCGTTCCACTTCACCTGGGTGCCCGACGCGGCGGCCGTCGCGCCGGTGGTCGCGGGGATCGAGGAGGCCCTGGCCCCGTTCGGCGCCCGCCCGCACTGGGGCAAGGTCTTCTCCACGGCTCCCGAGGTCCTGCGCGCGCTGTACCCGCGGTACGCGGACTTCGAGGCGCTGATGACCGGCTACGACCCGGACGGCGCCTTCCGCAACCCGTTCCTGGACCGGTACTTCCGGCGCTGAGCCGCCCGCCCGGCCCGGCGCCGGACGGGCAGGGACGGCCGGTCGGGTGGATGCTGGAAGTCGACCCGTGCGGCGGCCCGCGCCCGCCGGCCGGCGCGGGCGGGAGGTATGCGATGAACCGCACGCTGGAATGGACGGTGCGCGTCGAACTGTCGGAGGACGACGGGACGACCAAGGCGGAGGCGGTGCTGGACACGGGCACCGCGAAACTCACCGGTCAGGGAATCGCCCGGTGCAGCCCCCAGGACCCCGAGGTGCCCACGATCGGCGACGAGGTCGCGGCGAGCCGTGCGATGCACGATGTCGCCGGACAGCTGATGAGCGTGGCCGACCGTGCCATCGACGAGTCCGGGGCGGGCCGGCCGGACGGCCCGGCGCAGCCGCCCTACGGCTGGTCGGACGCCACGGCATGAGAACGGGCCCGGCCCGCCCCACGAGGGGACGGGCCGGGCGGTGGAGCGGTTGCGATCAGTCGGCGTACGTGATGTCCGAACTGCTGTAGATGCAGTTGGTGCCGTCCGCGCCGGTGCCGATCTGGGAGGGCTCGCCGTCCGTCACCCCCCTGTACTTCGTGCAGATGTCGATGTCCCGGCCCCCGTCGCCGTAGATCTTCACGCCGGAGAAGCGCGCCGTGTCCCCGTAGTTGGTGTTGATGCCCACCAGGGAGTCGGCCGGGGCGGTGACCCACACGTTCTGCACCTGGACGTGCCGGCCGTACTGGGTCGAGCAGTTGCCGCACGAGCGGTAGAGCTTGCCGAAGTCCTCGACCTGGAAGTTCTTGATGACCAGCGTGCCGCCGCCGTTGTGCTGGAAGACCTTGTCGTCGGCGAGGCGCGCCCCGCCGCCGTCGATCGTGCGCACCAGCGACGACGAGCCGCCGCGGAAGGTCGCGGCGTCCTCGCCCACGTCCTCCCACCACACGTTCTTCAGGGTGCAGGCGCCGGCGCAGTGCACGCCGTCGGCGGCGGGAGAGCCCAGGATGACGTTCTGCAGGGTGGCGCCGTCGGCCAGTTCGATCAGGGCGGGCTGGTCCTCGTCCTGGCCGCCGCTGCCCAGGTCACCGCTTCCGTAGAAGCGCTTCATGCCGCCGTCGAAGCTGCCGGACACCTTCATCGTCGAGGACAGGGCCTGGCTGCCGTTGGCCGACGGCCACGCGGGCCGCGAGCCGGGGTCGGTCGGCGGATCGGTCGGCGGGTCCGTGGGGTCGGTCGGCGGATCGGTCGGTGTCGAACCCGCCGCGGTGAACGTCCAGCGCTTGCTGGTCACCGAGTCGCAGGAGTTCTGCTGGACCAGGGCACCGGCCGCGGTGGAGCTGTCCTTGACGTTGAGGCACTTGCCCCCGTTGGCGTTGACGACGCGGTAGGTGCTGCCGCTCACCTGCTCGAGCGTCCACACCTGGCCGGCTCCGCCGGTGCAGTTCTGCTGCTCGACGGCCTTGCCCGCGCTGGTGGAGGCGTCCCGCACCCCGGCGCACTTGGCGCTGTGGGCCGCGGTCAGCGTGTAGCCGCTGCCGGAGGTCTTGAGCTGCCACGTCTGGTTGCCGGCGCCCGTACAGCCACGCTGGGCGAGCTGGACCCCGGCCGACGTCCCCGAGCCGGGGACCTCCAGACACAGTCCGCTTCCGGCGTTCGACAGGCTGTACGAGCCGGCCGCGGGTGCGGCGGTCGCGGAACCGGTTGCGAACAGCGCCGTGGCGCCCGCGAGGATCAGTGAGGAGAGGGCGACGAACGAGGCGGCTGTCCGGCCGCCCCGCCGTCTGGCATGCTGATTTCTGGTGCGCACTGGGTGTTCCTTTCACCGCCCGCGGCGTCCTCCGCGGGCACCAATGAGTGGTTCGGTGCGGTGGTAAGGCGATCCCTCGACCAACGGAACGGTGTCGCCATCGTCCCGCATCGTGAACCGAGTTCTTGTATGCGAACAGCCGTGACCGTACGGCACCGTCATGCACCGGTCAATAAGCGGGTGTGTCCTTCTTCGTGCCCGCCCCGGCGGCCCGTAGCGTGGCCCCATGTGCTGGAGCGCGACCGCCGATCTCGTCGCGGGCTGCGCGGTGGCGGCGATCGGTGCCGCCTGTGTGGTCCGTGTGCGACGGGTCCGCGACCTGCCGCTCGCGACGCTGCCCCTGCTCCTCGGCGCCCACCAGATCATCGAGGCCGCGGTCTGGCGGGCCGGCGGCGGCAGCGGCCCCGCCACACTCGCCTGGGCGGTCATCGCCCTGCCGCTGCTGCCCCTGTGGATCCCGCCGGCCGTGCTGTGCGCCGCACCGGAACACGCGCGGCGCCGCCTCGCCGTCCCCCTGGCCGCCGGGGCCGTGGCCGGTGCCGTTCTCGCGTACTGCCTGGCGACCCGGCCGGTGACCGCGCAGGTGCGCGGCCACACCCTCGGCTACGTGGTGGACCTGCCGCACTCCCTGCTGCTGGTGGCGGGCTACCTGGTGGCCACCGTCGGCTCGCTGCTCCTGTCCGGCGACCGCCGGCTGGCCCGGCTCGGGGTGCTCGTCGCGGGCGGGGCGGCGGTCTGCGCGGCGCTGTGGCGGCTGGAGTTCATCTCCACCTGGTGCGCGTTCGCCGCCGTGTGCTCGGTGGTCCTGCTCGGCTGGTCCGGGCGGCCCGACGCGTCCGCCGCGCGAGAGCCGGCACGGTAGGAGCGAACCGCTCGCCCGGTGTTCAGGGGAACATCCGTGCGTCCGTCGCGGTGGCGGGGGAACTGGCGTTCAGGGGCGGCCGCGGTGCGTCTGTTACGAATCCGCCGGCCCCCCTCGCCGGGTCCGCGTACGGGGTACGGGGCGGCGCCGCCCGTGCGGCGGGCCCGTCGGCCCGGCTCCGTACGGCTGGTTGCAGTGGGCCGGGATTGACAGGTACCCGCAGGTTTCCCTCCATGTCGCCTACAACCGTGTGTGACGGAAATGTCCGTACTTCGTAACGCGCCCCGATGCGGTGCCCACGCGGCCGCCGCCGGGGCCAAGGTGTGGCTCCCGGCATGACGCCGGGAACGAACAACCGCCCGGACCCGGCCGGTCCGGGCCTGCACCTGAGGGGTCTTCATGTCCCGTACCGCACGGCGGATCACCGCCGCCGTCCTCGCTTCCGGCGCACTGGTCGCCGCCGCCGCTCTCCCGGCGGTCGCCGACGGCCAAGACCGTGGCCATGACCGTGGCCATGGCCGCGGCCACCACGCGCCGCGCACGACCGTCGTCCTGGGCGAGATCCAGTACGACAGCCCCGGTCGCGACAACGGCTCGAACCGGAGTCTGAACCGTGAATGGGTCACCGTCACCAACACCGGCCGGCACGCGGTGAACCTGCGCAACTGGACGCTCAGCGACGAGAGCCACCGCACCTACACGTTCGACCTGCGCCTGCCCGCCCGCTCCTCGGTGCGGGTCCACACCGGCGTCGGCCGCGACACCCGCCACGACGTCTACCAGGACCGGCGCAACTACGTCTGGGACAACAGCGACACGGCCACCCTGCGCGACGCGCGCGGCCACAAGGTCGACTCCGAGTCCTGGGGCCGTCACCACCACGGCCACCACCACGGCCCCCGCCGCTGACCCGCCGGCGGCGGCCCACTGAACCCGGGACCGCCGCCCGTGGCCTCTCCCGCGGCGCACCCCGGCCCAC